>BHEP01000004.1 GCA_003851245.1 Bacteroidales bacterium
CTTCGGGTGTATGCTTCCGCAGGAGAGCCTTGGGCTCCCGCCCGTAAGGTGTGGAACCAAAATGCCTATAATCCTGTATATGTAAATGACGATTTGACTATACCCTCTCGCCCTTTGAATCCGGCAAATGCCTTTGCACGAAGCGATGGAGGATTCAATAGGCCTTTCAATAATTTCTTGCAGCAGTCTACCAATCTCAATTTAGAGGGAGGACAATTGTTTTTGGCTCCCGATTTGGCACTTGCACGCACAGCCCAGCGCTTGACCTACAATGCAGCAACAGATGTAATGAAGGTAGATCTAACGATTAATAACAATGGAAGCACCTCTTCTCCCGCAAGTTTGCAGGCCTCTATTCATACTGTTCAGGCTGGCGGTAGATACAGATTGCTCAATACAAGCTCAATTTCTGGAGCTTCCATAGCTCCTGGAGCAACAAAGATTCTTACCTACAATATTCCCAATTTTTCAAATTTGGGAATACCTGCTTCTTTCGAAAGCTGGCATTTGAGTATAAATTCCCGTGATTCTTCTGATAAAAAACCTACATATTATGCTGTGTTTGAGGAGTGTGCTTCGTGGAATAATAGCAGCGATAATCTATCCTTTATTTCAGGCTCTCGTGTGATGTGCCAAGGTGCTACCGAAAACTTGACTTTCACTCCTTATGACCCGAGTTCAGTTTATCGTTGGTATGATGCTCCTGTAGGAGGTAATCTCGTTTACACAGGCTCTTCATATACTTTTACTAAAAATGCTTCAAAAGAACAGATCTTGTATGTAGATATTTACAATAGTGCAGGCACGGTAAAAATTACGCCCATTCGCGATAGAGTGTATGCTTATCTTTCTCCCGACTCTTTGGTTTGGACAGGCTTGGGAGCTAGTGGCGATTGGCATAACCACTTGAATTGGCGTAATCCAAAGGATCCAAATGATGATTATCCTATGGCGAATATTCCCCGCTCGTGTACGCAAGTTCATATTTCGGGTAGTGGCAGCGTTTCTATTCATGCCAATCTGTATGCAGGTGCCAGTCAGACAGACTATTCGTCCTACAGTGTAGCTTCTTGCAATAATATCACTTTTGCAGAAAATGCGTCTGTAGCAGGCACGGAAAAACTCAGCTATAGCAAGGTATTTTTAGACCTCCGCCTGCTGAGCAACCGCTATTACATGATAAGCTCGCCCTTGAAGCATATGTATACCAGCGATTTTTATCAGTTGCAAAAAAATCCGTACGATGATCCTATTAGGGTTTTCACCCAATTGTATGGTCAAAGCAATCCTCAAGACAATTCTTATATTGAGGGCAATTTTTCAGGTACTTTTAATACCCCCGATGTAGCCCTGTCTTTGGGCAAGGGCTTGGCCTTGTGGGTAGACGATAAGCAAGCCAATGAAAATATTCATGTGCCCCAGCTCATTAAATTGCCCAAACATGATCTTTTCACCCAGCTTTATGATGGTTCTGGCCCTAGCAATTATCCTAAATATCCATTGGAACGAGGCAATGAACACCGCTTTATATACGAGGGTTATAATTTGGATAATATCCCGGTAAATGTAACAACAGCAAGTGCCGGACAGTATGTTATGGTGGGTAATCCATTTATGTCCCACATTGATTTTCATGCCTTCTATGCCGAGAACTCCTCATTGATAGAGAACAACTTTAAGGTATTAGATGGCGCAGGCTCAATGCTGTCTTATTCAATGCAGACTGGGGGAACAGGAAGCCCCGCCTTGAGTCGCTATATTGCGCCTCTGCAATCGTTCTTAGTGCAGGTAAAAAGCAGTAGTATCAATGAGTTGAAGATGGCTGTTTCAATGTCGCAAGTCGATATAGGCTCTAAACTTCGATCGGCAAACTCAGATCCTATTTTAGATGATCTTTTGACAATAGATTTTTCTATAGGCTCTTCGCAGTCCACAAGTTTTTTAGCAATCAATAGCAACTCATTGCATATTTATGATCAATTAGACGTTATAGGTCTTTTTATGAAGGATTTGAATGGAGCTGCTGTTTACACTGTTTCGGCAGATGGTAAGAAATTAGACATCAATCAGATTCCTGAGGTTTCCCACGATTTGAATATTGGTCTGGGTCTTCGTACAGATTCTGTAGGTGATTTCCGCCTCAGTTTTGGTGGTTTGTCTAATTTTGCTCCGGGCTATGATATTTTCTTGAACGATCATTCTACAGAGAAGTTCTACAACCTTCGCTCGGGCTCGGTTCTTACTTTCAGCAAGATGAGTTCCGACTTATTTTTGGATGGTCGATTTAGCCTATCTTTCAAGAGTACAAATGGAGAGACAGGCATAGTCAACAATAATCATCAAAGCGGAATAATAGGATATAGTCAAGATGGTCTTTTGGAAGTTTTGAGTACTGATGGAAGCTTGTTGCAAGAAGTTAATATCTATGATCTGCAAGGAAGGCTCTTGCACTCAATCAAGGATGTAGGGAGTGCCAGATATAGCATTCCTATCGACAAGCATAAAACCTATATTGTGAGGGCTCAAAATGCACTAACAACAAGTTCTATAAAGCTTGTAGGCAAATAAAGATTGCATCTCATAGAAACAAGGGCTCTGATAAGGTTTTAAGGATTTAATTGTCAAAATGATGATATTCTTAGCGTTTATTTGCTCATGTTGTCAAAATGTATGATTATCTGGGATATAGATTGCCCCCCCATAGGGGGCAATCTATTCTCAATATTATAGTACCACGTCCATAAAAAAGGCATGTTTCTCTTCAAACTGAGATATGCACTGCGTAGTTTTTTGTGAATAAATCGACTTTTGCCTGCCGTAGGATCTTTGGCTCTCTCCTTATAGGGCACATTAGCTTTGTTAGTGCCAACAGCTCAATAGAAGCATATTTTATGCTGTTTTCCCAGTAAAATACAAGATTGTATCGGCTTTTATCATTACTAAAAATGCTTTAGGGCAATAGGATACTGATTTTTTTAGGCTTAATTTGCAGCCGCAATTAAAGACGCTGAGTCGATTGACAAACGATGATCTTAGGGCTCTCAATTTAAACGATTTGATTGTTTCAGACACTCTGTATTTGGATATTATTGAGTCCAAACCCTATTTGAAAAATATGGATAGGGGCAGTCTTAATTGCACAGAATCAAGTTTTCAGCCAATATTGTTGTCAAATCTTAATGAAACCCAAGCTTTAGGACTGCGAGGCAATTATACAAATTATGGATTTGAGGGAGCTCGTTCGGTGGGTTTCTATTTTAAAAGTGATATTGGAGATAAGATAAGTTTGATGGTCAATCCCTATGTTGCAAGCTATTTTTCGGGACCTCATAATCTTTCTCCTGTGATGGCTTCGGCAATTCAATTGAATTTAAATTATTAATTAAGCTACAGAATATTGATAAAAGGCCGAGGACAATATGCTCTAAATGCCAGTAATAAGGACTTCCATCCGTCTTTATTGAGTCCTAAGAACTCCTTTGGAGGCTCTGTTACTTTCAAAATCAATGACAATTTTGGCATTGAGGCAGGTATGGATTACGTCTACCATATGGGCAAGTGGGAGCCTGTGTGTTATATTCGACCTGTTTTTTATTCTAAAAAGAATCGTTGAGTAAATTTATTTTCCGACACCTCCAATATGATGCCATGGATTGTGGGGCTAGCTGCTTGCTTGTGAATGTTTTCGCATTTTCTGTCGATTTAACATTCAAAAATATATAATTAAATTTGTAGGCTTCGTTTTTTTTTCTACATTTGTACTGGATTACGATGACAAGTATAGTCTAGCCAGCTAAAAAAGCCTCCTTGCAAGAGCAGTCACTTCCAAATCAACTAACAAAAGGGTGATTAGAAGAAAGTGTAAAAGTATTCACTAAAACACAAGAAGGATCCGCAAAGGTGCGATTAAAATTTAAGATCCAGAATTTCTGAACAGTTTCAGATGGCTTTGGCATGTGCGTTTTGATATTTCACAATTTTGATATTTCAAAAGGCTTGTGTAAAACAAAGAAGACCTAAGCGGATGCCGAAAAGCTTATCAATAAAAAGAGTCGGCGAAATTAAGAAATTATTGTGATGAAAAAGTTTAATGTAATAGAAGAAGGTAGGTTCGAGAAATAAGAAATGGCTATGTTATCTCGGATCTAATTCCTAATATTAGGACTTTAGAAGTCCCGTTTAATTTAATTTTATTGTAAAGTGTAATCTCTTTTAATTTTGTATGTTTTGAACATATAGCTTAATTCTAATTTGTCCAAGGATGAATGACCTTGGGCAAATTTATATTTACCGTTGTAATTATTTAAAATGAAAAAACGAAAATTAATTATTTTTCTAGCATCCTTACTTTTCTTTGTTCCATGTTATGGCCAAATTAGCTCGAGTGTAGACAAAAGATTCGAATTAATGAGCATTGTCTTTCGATTGGCAGAGGCAGAGGAATATACCGACAATTCGGTTGTTGCATACATGCGAGATGTTGATGAATATTTCTCGGAGTATATAGACCATCCTTTGGTAGTCTATACCAAGGAGGTTCGTAGGCAAAATAAGATTGGATTTGATGCTGTTTCTTTGCTTGCTTTCTATTTAGAAATAGAAGGCAATAGGCTTACTCTCAATAAAGATGCCGATATGAATGCGTTTTTTGAAAATGATTTTCGGTGGTCTCCAAAGATTATTTCACATTATATAGAATTATTAGATCGTTTTTATAGAGATTCAGATTTTGAATATTTTTTCAAAAAGCACCAAAGCTTGTATTTATTGTCTGAGGAAAATTTCGATCTCGTGTTGAATGATCTTGATTTAGAATGGTTCAATTCATTTTTCGGAACGCCGATATCTCCCAAGATAATTGTTAGCCTTTGCAATGGGCATAGCAGTTACAGTTCATCTCTAAAAATGAAAGACGGATCTATTTCCGTTGGTGCTGTTATTGGTACAACAATGATTAATTCAAAAGGGATTCCTCAATATGAAGGTATGGGCTCAAGCATTATTTCTTTTATAGTTCATGAGATTTGCCATAGCTATGTCAATCCGATTGTTGACAGATACATGAATCGAATGTTGCCAGCTGCCGAAACAATACTTCCTTTTGTAAGTGAAGCATTGTTGCAGTCGCATTATTCCTCAGCCCAAACTATGCTCTATGAGAGTTTTGTGCGGGTCTGTACTTTGGCTTATATAGAACATGACACGCTTAATTATGGAGGAGGTGATGTTTATTTTCATGTAGCCGCAAGCGAATTTAGTGGATTTATTTGGATGCAGAATAAACTTAATTTTCTTGCAAGCTTCAATCATAATAGAATTTTGTATCCTTATTTCGAGTCATTTATGGAGCAATTGGCAGTATATATGGATCAGTTAGCAGATAATATATCGCTTGAAGCGTCGGCAGCTAAGGCAAAACGACCTTGGGTAACAGGGATTTTCCCCGAGATAAACAGCACTGTATCAAACGAAGTAAAAGAAATAAGGATCAATTTCTCACATCCGATGATTCTACGTGATGGAGAAATAAAAAAAATGCTTGATTCCGATTGTATGAATCCTATAGATTCGCAAGCTCAAATTAAATGGAGTAAGGATAAAAAAACCTTGTCTTATGCCGTGAATTTAGAAAAGGATAAGAAATATGGTTTTATACTGAATAGATATAGTTTTCAATCAAATGTTTTATTTCCAATGAAGGAAAATTTTGAAGTTAAATTTCAAACAAAATAGAAGCAATGCACATATCTAAATGTTGGGATTGCTAAAAGTCGCCCTTGGTATCAAATGTATTTTTATGGACAAATTGTATATTTTAGCTTCGGCATTTTTATTTTTTCTCCTTAGGTTTGTTTTCCCAGCAAAATACAGGATCGTATCGGCTTTTATCATTACGAAAAATGCTTTAGGGCAATAGATTTGTTTATGCAGCATTCTATGGAAAAATTCTATCTATTTATAATATCAATGACTTAAAATTGGAGTGTTTTTTTTGGAGTTTATTAGGTTTCCTTCCTATGTGCCAAAATTAGATAAGGATGTATCAGGCTTGTGTGTGGATACGAAAAATACTTGTATTTATGGTCTGCATACGGATCCTATAAGTGACAAGGTGAAGATTGTTCGTTATTTTTTATAAAAGGAGTTCTTTTATCTAGGGTAGCAAATTTATTTGCGGCGTGCTCTTATATAAAATAACTATTTTTAAGCCAATAATAATACATAGGGTCTTGAAATGAAATAACATTTGCTCTGTTGTCCAGTATGTCTTTTGTAAGTAAGGCTTTGCGGGCACGGCTTACGTTGGCGGAAGATGTCAAGCGATATTTGGCTATGGTTGCAGCTGAGGATAATTCTACTTCACCCGCTACCATTGCTTTGAGGAAATTTATTTGATTGTTGTTCAGAGATTCTGTGATTGTAACAAAGAGCAGGCTTAATTGGTCAATAATGGTCGTGTGAGCCAGTATTATTATTTCTTCAGAGCACTCCTTACTTGTTCTTAGCCATGCTTGTTGTGAAAGCTGTTGCACGTAGTAGGGGTGATTGTCTGAAAGCCTAATAATAAGTTCCGCTTGTTTTTGAGAGATTAATTTATTGGTTGCATCAAAGCGCTCAATTATAAAACTTATCCAAGAGGGGGTATCTATTTTCTCCAAAAATAGGAGGTCTCCAAACTTATAGAAAGGCATAGATGTGTTTGTAAATACATCAAGCATCATGTGCCGCTTGCTTCCATACAAACAGTACGACACGTTCTGATGCTGTTGCCAATGTGCGCGCAGTTGTTTTTGAAAGTATTGCGGATTGTTAAATTCGGAAATATTTTGGAACTCATCAACACAGACAACGATTTTTATGCCCTTGTCGATGGCTATTTTTTCCGCTAAATCTAGTATCTCATCGGGTTTTTTCTTTATTTCATTCCAGTCGAAGTCTAATGAGATTTCATTTCGCAGCTCTCCAGCGATAATGATTTTAGGAATGAGGTAGGAGAAAAATTTCTTAGCCGATTCCACCGATTCTTCCCATTTTGATGATGTTACTTTCAGAATGTTGTGTGCTAAGAGTTCATAAAAATGCTCCTCATTGCGAACGTTGAAAAGATCTATTGTGCATATCTTCAAGTTTTTGTCTTGTTCTGTTGCTATATCTATCGCCTTAGATACGAGAGAACTTTTGCCCCAGCGGCGGGGAGAAATGATGATTGTATTGATCAAGGATTTGAAATTAGAAACCAGCAATGCAGTTTCGTCTTCTCTATCTGTAAAATTTTCGGATCGGGCTATTTTGCCAAAAACAAAAGGGGTATTCATGTGATGTTCGTTTTATGGTACAAATATATGAACTATTTTTGTGTGAAACAAATTTGTTTCCTCATCTTACTGGTATCTTCAAGCTTCATTTCTGATATCTGCTGCCCATACTTGATTGCTACGCTCTATTTTTAGATCTCTCAGCAAATAGGGGTACTTCTTATGCTCTTTATTACCAATTGTAGTTTGGGGTTTTTGGTAAATTAGTCTTAAACTTGGGGTTTAATTTTCTTCTTGTTGTCGTAATAAAATTTTAAAACGTAGCTCTACGATTATTATCTTAATGAGCTGTATAGTTATTGGGGAGTATTATAGTTCAAAAAATTGGGCTTATTTAGACCAAAATACCTTACCTTTGCTCTAGGCTTAGGTGCTTACTAATCTCTGTAATCTATAATTTGCATTTGCAAGTTGAACTCAAATAACATAAAGATGAATATCCAATATATCAAACGTCAATCCGATATTTGTATGAAAGCCATTATGCAAATAGACTTCAATAGCATGCCTATCAGCGAATATAATAAGCAATATATAGATAGCCTATTGCCTAATTTGCAATATTATTTTCAAATTTATTCTGCGGCAATTAAGGATTTATTGCCAGCAAAGGAGGGCGGCGTTTTGATTGTAGATTATGGAGGGGGGCATGGTTTTTTTAGTTTGTTTCTGAAGTGCTTGGGTTTTGATGTTGTTTATTGCGACTACAATCCCCTGTCTGTGCATACGGCAATGCTAATCAAGCAAGAGCTTGGCTTTGGTCCAGACCACATTGTGGAAGGCGACAGTGCGGCTCTTTTAGCTTACTGTAGTGCAAATAAATTGAAGGTTCAATATTTGGCTGCCACCGATTTGATAGAACATGTTTATGATCTAAATATTTTTTTCTCGGATTTGAGCAAGCTCAATCCTCACTTAGAAATGATATTCACTACAGGATCCAATCCTTGCAATTCCACCAAGTCGGCTCGCTTGCGCAAGATGATGTTGGAAATGGAGCGAGAATATTTTCTTCCAATGAGACAAGAATATATATCAAAAAAAAATACGAATTTAAATTCTGACGACATTCTTACAATTGCGAAATTTACTAGGGGATTGACTTACGAGGATATTGATAAATATATAGCCATCTATGCCGAAGATAGTCGTCTGCCAGTAGCAACAAAAGATCCATACAACACATGCGATCCAGCCAGTGGCAATTGGATGGAGAGGATACTGCCTTTGGAGGCTTATCGACAAATTTTGGGGCAATATGGTTTCGAGGTACAATTTAAAAAGGGCTTTTACAACGAGCAAAGGTCTAATATATTCCTTTCCATCCTTGTAAAAGCCCTTAATATCGGCATTGGCATTCTTCCTTTCTACGGACTTAATTTTGCCCCATATTTGGTGCTTCTGATAAAGCCTCTACGAAGATAATGTACTAGTTGGTGCCTAAAAGTTTATTGTATTCCTTTTCATCATTAATAATTTCTACTGCTTTTAGAAATGATGCGTTGTCTTGATTCATAATTCTGTAGTACTCGTTTATTTCCCACAAATCTCTAGCTACCAGTGCTTTTAATTGAAGACTGATGAGTGTCTTAGATTTTTTCAAATCCTCCATATCCTTGGCTGTAAATATAGAGTCGGCAGAAACTTTTGAAGAATCTGTTTGCTCGCTCAATCTTTCGGTTTTCACTGCATCTATTAGTTCATCAATAAAAGTTTCATTGATGGAAAATTTACTTGAGAAACTTTCGAAGTTCTTATACTTTTTCCTTAGTTCATCCCTGTGTGTGTCGATATAATTCATCGTCACCTTATTGATAATACCTTTATAGCTTATTTCCCTATGCAGAGGAGTGTATCTGCTTGTGTCGAAAGGAACGAAATAGTCAGGCATGATGCCCCCGCCTCCATATACCACACGTTTGTTTACCAAGGTATTGTATTTCAGAGAATCAGGAAAATGAATGCTGTCGGCATGAAGCATCTCCCCATTGTTGTATCTCTCAACAAGATCTTTGTTGTATGAGTCTTGGTCTCCATTTTCGTAATGTTTTTGTATGCATCTTCCTGTGGGAGTGTAGTATCTCGCTGTTGTAAGGCGAATCATAGAGCCATCGGGAAGAGGCAGGGGTCTTTGTACCAATCCTTTTCCGAAACTTCTTCTGCCTACCACTACGGCTCTGTCCCAATCTTGTACAGCTCCAGCTACAATCTCGCTAGCCGAAGCCGAAGTTTCGTCGATTAATACGACCAATTTGCCAGTTTCAAAACCCCCTTTTTGTGTTGCCTTGGCATCTTCTCTTTTTTGGCTAGCTCCTTCTGTATATACTATTGTTTTGTTTGCAGCCAGAAACTCGTTGCAAATATCTATGGCTATATTGAGGTAGCCTCCACCATTGCCTTGCAGGTCTAGTATTAGATTCTTCATTCCCAGGTCTTTTAGTTCCTTAAATGATTTTAGATACTCTTGGTGTGATGTTGCTGCGAAACGATTGAGGCGTATATATCCAGTTTCTTTGTCCGCCATGTAGGCAGCATCAAGGCTATAGATAGGTATTTTATCTCTAATGATTCTAAATTCTATTAGAGGGGGCGTGTTTTGGCGTAGAACTTTCACCCTTACGGTAGTGCCCTTAGTTCCACGAAGTCGTTTCATGATGTCTGGGGTTTTCATTTTCACACCCGAGATTATTGTGTCGTCAACTTCTATTATTCTATCGCCAGCTCTCATGCCCACTTTTTCGGAAGGGCCTCCCGATATTACTTGTATCACATACAAGGTGTCGGTAAGCATGTTGAACTGCACGCCTATCCCATCAAAATTGCCTTGTAGGGGCTCGTTCATTTCCTTTACCTCTTCTTTATTGAGGTAGTTGGAGTGCGGGTCTAATTTTTCGAGGAGTGCTACTATGGCATCTTCCGCCAATTTATCCTGGTCTACTTTGTCGACATACATGTTTTCAATAGCATACATGACCATACTAATTTTTTGTATACCTTGATTTTGGGCGTTTCCCTGTGCCAAAAGCAAATAATGGCTACATGCGAATAAACACGCTACGAAAATAATTAATCTATTCATATTTATTTTATTAGGTATTTGTATATATTTAATTTTTTGGGTACAAATTCGTCGACATTTTTTTCAAATGTCAATAGCTCTCTTACAATTGACGAGCTGATATGTATAAACTTGGGCTTGGTAAAAAGCACAAGTGTTTCTATTTTTGAAATGCAGTGATTGACATCGGCTATACTTTTTTCAAACTCAAAATCATTCATTGATCTAATGCCCCTCAAAATAAATTTAGCCCCAACTTGCGATGCAAAGTCAAGGGTGAGGCAGTTGTAAGTTTGAACCTTTATTCTTGGTTCGTTGGCATAAAGATTTTCCAACATTTCGAGTCTTTGTTCCAGGCTGAAATGTGTTTTTTTATTGGTGTTGATGCCAATGGCAATAATGAGCTCGTCGACCAAGTTCAGGCCCCTTTCAACGATAGATTCATGTCCTAGGGTGAAGGGGTCAAATGTCCCTGGAAATAATGCTATTTTCTTCACGTTCTAAATGTTGGTAGTTTATAAATTTTAAAATAATTCACTGTCCCTAATTATGAGGGGTTCTAAAAATTATATTTTTCGACTCTGTCAAGGCTGATAACGAAGGGAGTTTGCCTTTGCAAATAACCTAGTTATAGTCCCGTATGACAAGTAAGAAAAAGCAATTTGTAGGAGTCCCCTTATTTTATATTTCTTCTTCAACAACTAGGTTGTCGATGATAAAATTCTGCCTATCCATCGTATTTTTGCCCATATAAAATTCTAGCATTTCTTTTACAGCATCTTGTTTTTTCATTGTCACGGGATCTAGCCTAATATCCTTTCCAATAAAATTTTTGAACTCCGAGGGGGAGATTTCTCCCAAGCCCTTGAAGCGTGTAATTTCGGGATTGGGTTTTAATTTCTCTATGGCATTTATTCTTTCCTCTTCAGAATAGCAATAAATGGTTTCTTTTTTATTTCTCACCCTAAAAAGCGGTGTTTGTAGGATAAAAACATGATTGTTCTTGATCAAATCGGGGAAAAATTGCAAGAAAAATGTGATGATGAGGAGCCTAATGTGCATGCCATCTACATCAGCATCGGTAGAAATTATAACTTTATTGTACCGAAGCGATTCCAGTCCATCCTCAATATTGAGAGCCGCCTGTAGGAGGTTGAACTCTTCGTTTTCGTAAACTATTTTTTTAGTCAATCCAAAAGTGTTTAGGGGCTTTCCTCTAAGGCTAAAAACTGCCTGGTAGTTAGGATCCCTACTCTGCGTTATTGAGCCGCTGGCAGAATCACCCTCGGTGATAAAAACACAGGATTGATCGAGATTTTCGCCCTTGGTATCATTGTAATGTAGGCGACAATCTCTGAGTTTTTTGTTGTGGAGGTTGGCTTTCTTGGCTCGGTCTCGCGCAAGTTTTGTTACGCCCGCTATGGCCTTCCTTTCTTTCTCGGATTCTAGTATTTTCTTTAGCAAGCTCTCCGCAATGTGGGGATTTTTGTGCAAGAAATTGTCTAGTTCTTTTTTAACGAAATCTCCAATAAATTTTGCTACAGTAGGCCCTTTGGGTCCCATTTCTTTAGAGCCTAGTTTGGTTTTTGTTTGGGATTCAAAAATAGGCTCCTCTACCTTGATGCTAATTGCCGCAGTAAGTCCACTTCTAATATCGGCAAATTCAAAATTTTTGTTGAAATATTCCTTGATAACCCTACTTATAGCCTCTCTGAATGTGCTTAGGTGTGTGCCTCCTTGCGCTGTATGTTGGCCGTTTACGAAAGAGTAGTACTCTTCTCCATATTGATTGGCGTGGGTGAGTGCCAGCTCAATATCTTCGCCCTGCAGGTGAATAATAGGATACCGGGACTCGGCAGTCATATTTTCGTTGAGTAGGTCTTGCAGTCCATTTTTCGAAAAAAACCTTTTGCCATTATAATTTATTACGAGGCCAGAATTGAGGAAGACATAGTTTTTAAGCAGTGCTTCTACATACTCGTCTTTGTAGGCATATTCTTTGAAAACTTCAATGTCGGGAATAAATTCTACGAGGGTGCCATTGGCCTTGTCGCATTTTTCTATTGGAGGGTTTTCAGTTATTTGAGCTTGCGCATACTGCACAGCTTTTACCTCACTTTCTCTATAGCTCTCTACCCTCATGTATGAAGATAGGGCATTAACGGCTTTTATTCCTACGCCGTTCAACCCTACAGATTTTTTGAAGGCCTTGGAGTCATACTTCCCTCCAGTATTCATTTTTGAAGAAGCGTCTACGACTTTTCCTAGGGGTATGCCCCTACCGAAATCCCTTACGGATACATGCTTGTCATTAATTTTTATTTCTACTACTTTGCCATAGCCCATCATATATTCGTCCATAGCATTGTCTAGTACTTCTTTCAGTAGGACATAAATTCCATCGTCGGCATAGCATCCATCTCCCAACTTGCCAATATACATTCCCGGGCGGTGGCGAATATGTTCCCACCACTCCAAGGTTTTTATATTGTCGTCAGCATATACTACCTCTGTCGGTATTGATTTTATTTCCTTTTCTTCCATTTTATTTTTCTATATGTCTGATGTAGGCTCTTCTTGTTTTGTGATGCTCCGACTCATAGTCTTCCCATTGCGATTGCACTTTCATATTCATTTCTAGCTCAGGATTGCTTTCCGCATATTTGAAGCCCCATTTATTATAGGTGGGAATTAAATCAGCGAAAAGGGCTGCATTAATTCCCTTGTTTTGAAACTCAGGCACAACGCCAATGATATATAGGTCTACCACATCATTTTTGCCATATAGAGCCTTTAGTAGGTGTATCCACCCAAAGGGGAATAGACTTCCCTTAGCCTTTTGTAAGGCTTTGGATAGGTTTGGAAGTGTTATTCCTACACCAATAACGGCATCGTCACTTTCCCTAACAATGACAGGTACAAGGTCGAGCCTAAGCATGGGAATATACATTTTGATATAGTAGTCTATCTGTTTGTCCGAGAGTTCTGAGTATCCATAGAGAGGTTTGTAGGCCTCGTTAAGAAGTTGGAATATTTTTTTTGCGTAGGGCCAAATTTCCTTGGTATTTTTGAATTTCATAATCTTTAGTCCATATTTTTTCAATACTATATCAGAAATTCTTTTGTATTTGGTGGGTATTTCTTTAGATATTTGTATTTTGAACTCATGCCAATCTTGGTCTTTAACGAATCCTAATTTTTCAAAATGCTGAGCATAATACGGGAAGCTGTAACTTGTAGACATGGTGCTTATCTGGTCGAAACCTTTCACAAGAAGTCCCTCGTGATCAAAATCGGTGAAGCCCATTGGCCCTTGTAGGCAGTACAGTTGTTTTTCTTTAGCCCAAGTATCAACAGCTAAAAATAGTGCGCTAGACACATTTATATCGTCTATAAAATCTATAAAGCCAAATCGCATATTTTTTAGATTCCATATCTCGTTGGCTTTATGGTTTATGATGGCAGCAATTCGGCCAACAATTTTTCCCTCCTTGTAAGCTAGAAAATATTTGGATTCGCAGAAGTCGAATGCTGGATTCTTTTCTTTGCTAAGTGTCATCATCTCATCAGAAATGAGGCCAGGAACGTGGTACGGGCAGCCCTTGTAAAGCTGAATATTGAATTTTACAAATTGCTTTAGTTCTGATTTGCTGTTTACTTCTCTTACTTCTATCACTGTTTTATTTGCTTATTCTTTTTGTTATAATTCATTTAGTCGCCTTTAGCGCGTATATTTTTTCGTTCTCTTGCTTGGGCTCTTAGTATTTTCTATGGCGTGCTCAAGTGAGTTTGTCGAATTGGACAAAGGTAAACAATTATTTTAATATGTTTGAGTCCTTGCTCGAATCTAAAAAAGAATCCTCGCCAAAATGCAGGGGCAGTAGATCTTTTGCTTTTTCGACAATCAATATTTCCTTTTCTCCATATAGAAGTATCTTTATGGGAGAGACTTGGAGGTTTTCATACTCCAATAGCACCTGCCTGCAAGCACCACAGGGGGATATTGCTTGCTTGGTGAAGTGTTCTTCATAAAAAGCAGTTATGGCAATGTGTAGCACTTTTTGCTGGGGATATTGAGATTTTGCGTAAAATAGTGCTGTTCGTTCGGCACAGAGCCCCGATGGGTAGGCAGCATTTTCTTGATTGTTGCCAGTAATAAATTCCCCATTTCCTAGCAAAACAGCTGCCCCTACTTTAAAATTAGAATATGGGGCATAAGCGTCCTGCGAAGCCACCTTTGCCAAATCTATTGTTTTTTTTTCATCCTCATTTAAGTCTTCATAAGAACAAACCATTATCTTTGTATAAATTTTTCTTTCTTTCATATCGCCTAAGTGTATTAAAAACAACAAATATAAACAAAACATTGACAATGAAGACCCTTTTGCATTATTTTTTTCTAGTTTCTTTTCTACTCTTCTTCTCTATTATATCATTTGCGCAAAAAAAAAATGCAAATTATGAGGCTTATATACACAAACATTCAGGCTTGGCGGTAGCTCACCAAAAGAAGTATAAAATTCCAGCAAGTGTTACCTTGGCACAGGCTGTTTTGGAGTCTGGTGCAGGGATGAGTTCTTTTGTTAAGAAATCTAACAACCATTTTGGAATAAAATGCCATAGTGATTGGAAGGGCGCAAGGGTTTATCACGACGACGACAATCCCAATGACTGTTTTCGCAAGTATAAAAAAGTAGAAGATTCTTTTGAGGATCATTCCCTGTTTCTGACGCAAAAACCGCGCTATGCACCATTATTCAAACTCAATATTAGAGATTATAAGGCATGGAGTAAGGGTCTGCAAAAAACAGGTTATGCCACCGATAAGGCCTATGCCAATAAGCTTATTAAAATTATTGAGGTTTACGAGCTTTATATCTATGACAATGAGGGTGCTGTAGACAATAAGCAGGCAAAAAAGGCAAAAGAATTGAGGGAGAAAGAGGCAAGCGAGGCAAGGAAAAAAACAGAAGCCGCAAATAAAAGACAAGAGAAGGAGGACAAGGAAAAAAAGAAAAATAAGGGTGTAAAGACTAATGCTGGACAAGAGACTGCGAATAAAACCCCAATTTATCGCGATGTGTTCAAGACTCACGGCTTGATATATGTGATTGCTAATGATGGCGATACTTTCGACCAAATAGCCTCCGACATGCGATTTAACACACAAGAAATGCTGAATTATAATGAGGTGCCAAAGGAGTTTCCCCTCTACAATGGCGATATTGTGTACTTAGAAGCTAAGAAGATAAAAGCTGACAGACCCTATTATGAGCATCTTGTTCAAATTGGAGAGTCAATGCACGGCATCTCACAGAGGTATGGAATGCAAGTCAAAAGCATTTATAAACTCAATGGCAAAGATGAGGATTATGTGCCGGAAGAAGGTGATGTATTGAGACTGAGGTAGACGGATGGCATCTTGGAAATATTTCAAAAACTTTTAAATAGAAAAAGGGAATTCTCACGAATTCCCTAATCCAATCTTTGTTAACCTTAAATCTAATACTATTATGAAAAAACCACAGTACAAAGATAAGGCTTGTAGGAGTCTAATTCCAAATTATTTTGGACAATAATTGTTAAAAAAATAGAATGTGTGTATATTTGACGCAAAGAGAACTGCCAGAGCATTATTAGACAGCTAGCAATTGATGGCATCCATAATTTCAAACAGTTGTTCTTGAGTATCTGCCTTAAGCAGGGCAATTCTTGTTGGCTTAAAATTGGGGATGGATTTTAATAGAGGAGTCATCGCAATATGTCGGCGAATATGAAGGATGCCTCTTCTTTCGTCAAGCAGGTTTACGCTGTTTACTACCTGTTCTTTCAGCACATTTAGATACCAAGAAAAATCAGCCTCAGGCAATTTTTCGCCAGTGCTCATAAAATGTTTAGCCTCTTTAAAAATCCATGGTCGCCCAATGCTAGCTCTGCCAATCATTATTGCGTCTACTCCATATTTGTCAAAAGCATTCTTGCATTCTTCTGCACTTGTGATGTCGCCATTACCGATTATCGGAATGTGCATGCGAGCATTGTTTTTAACCTCACCAATAAGAGTCCAGTCGGCAATGCCTGTATACATCTGGCTCCTGGTGCGCCCGTGTATTGTGAGCGCCATGATGCCACAGTCCTGAAGTTTTTCTGCCAAGTCTACAATTATTTTGCTGTCATTGTCCCATCCCAGGCGAGTTTTTACGGTTACGGGAATGTTTACCGCTTTCACCACCGCACTAACTATTTCTAGCATCAGCGGAGTGTTTTGAAGCATTCCAGATCCAGCACCCTTGCCCGCAATTTTCTTTACAGGGCAGCCAAAATTGAGATCTATAATATCGGCTTTAGCCTCTTCACAAATTTTTGCAGCCTCTACCATGGCCTCTACTTCTTTGCCATATATTTGCATTGCAAGAGGTCGTTCTTGGTCTGAAATATGGGTTTTGAGCATGGTCTTGCTGATGTTTCTTACCAAGGCATCGCAAGAAATAAATTCTGTATAGACTAGGTCTGCACCAAAATTTTTGCACATAAGTCTGAAAGAAATATCTGTAACATCTTCCATAGGAGCTAAAAAGATGGGATATTTGTCAAAAGTTATATTTCCTATTTTCATTTTGTTTTATTTTTTAAAAGGCGTATTCGTGCAAAATTACTCTATTATTTTGAAAACCTTATTAGGGAGATGAGATTTTATGAGTACATTTGTAATCTTGAAGAAAAACTTTAATGTATGAAAAAAAACGATAGCACTTATGAGATAATGTCTCCCGTGGGTTCTTATGAGTCTTTGGCAGCAGCCATTAAGGCTGGAGCTGATTCGGTATATTTTGGAATAACGGGCTTGAATATGCGTTCGCGTTCTGCCAACAATTTTACTGTAGACGACCTACACAAGATTGTTGATATTTGTAAGCAAAATGGCTTAAAATCGTATCTTACCGTCAATACCATTGTCTATGATGAGGATATGGATTTGATGAAACAGATTATTGATGCCGCTAAAGCCTCGCAGCTAACCGCCATTATTGCTGCCGATGTATCGGGAATGATGTATGCTCGCAGCCTTGGCGTGGAAGTTCATCTCTCCACTCAGCTAAATATTTCTAATATTGAATCCCTTAAGTTCTATTCCCAATTTGCCGATGTCGTTGTTTTGGCAAGGGAGTTGAGCCTCGAGCAGGTGCGAGAAATTTATGAGCAAATAGAAAAACAGGGCATCAAGGGTCCAGGTGGCGAGCTTGTTCGCATAGAAATGTTTTCTCACGGAGCTCTCTGCATGGCGGTTTCTGGCAAATGCTACCTCAGTCTCCACGAGATGAATGCCTCGGCCAATAGGGGGGCTTGCAATCAGTTGTGTAGAAGGGGCTATGTGGTAAAAGATAAGGAATCTAATGCCGAGTTTGATGTCGATAATCAATATATAATGTCGCCCAAAGATCTTAAGACTATACATTTTATGAATAAAATGATAGATGCAGGAGTGAGGGTGTTTAAGATAGAGGGGCGTGCACGGGGCCCTGAATATGTGCGCACGGTTACTGAATGCTACAAGGAAGCCCTTGCAGCCTATGGGGATGGAAGTTTCGGCGAAGATAAAATAAATAATTGGGATGAGCGTCTAAAAACGGTGTTTAACAGGGGTTTCTGGGATGGATATTACCTGGGGCAGAGGCTAGGGGAGTGGAGCCATAAATATGGAAATGAGGCTACAGAGAAAAAAATGTACGCAGCAAAAGCCATTAAATATTTTTCTAAGCTTCAGGTGGCAGAATTTTTGGTGGAAACGCAATCTGTAAAAGTAGGGGATAAAATACTTATTACAGGGCCTACCACTGGTGCCGTTTTTCATACCGTAGATGAAATAAGAGTAGACATGAAAAAGGTTGAAGAGGCCATGAAAGGTGAATCTTTTTCCATAAAAATAAGTGATAAAATTAGGCCTTCCGATAAGCTTTACAAGCTTATTGTTAGCAATGAAAAGGCAAAAATAAAAATATAGATGAAAGAATGTGTTTTTGAGGTCGAAATGAAGGTTCGCGATTATGAGTGTGACATACAAGGAATTGTCAATAACGCCAACTATCAGCATTATATAGAGCATGCTAGGCATGAGTTTTTGCGTAGCTTTGGCGCAGATTTTGCTCAACTTCATAGAGACGGAGTTGATGCGGTAGTTTCTAAAATTGCCATAGAATACAAGCAGTCGCTTGTTGGAGGAGAGCGATTCGTTTGCAAAATAAGGATCTCCAAAAAAGGGCCAAAGATGGTGTTTTATCAAGACATTTTTAGTCTCGACAATCATTGTCTTGCTGCAAGAGCCGAGGTCGATGTTGTTATAAAACATCATGGGCAACTCACAAGGGGTGAATATTTTGATATCTTATTTAAAGATTTTTTATAGAAATGCCAATAGCTCATGCCAAACCAAGACTTCTTATATAAAATAGCACTAACACTTGTCAAGGGTATAGGGAATATAAGGGCTAGGCAGGTGATAGATAATCTGGGCGATCCTGCGATATTATTTAAAGAGAAAGCAAGACTTTTGGAACTCATTCCGGGTATTTCTGCACGTATCGTAAGCGAAATAAGAAAACCCGAGGTACTCATAAGGGCTGAAAGGGAACTTGATTTTATTGAAAAAAATAAGATTCAGGCATTGTTTATCTCTGATGAGGCCTATCCCTCTCGCCTTAGAGAATGCGTCGATGCCCCGGTTGTGCTATATTATAGGGGTAATTCTAGCCTCAATGCGCCCAAAATTATCAGTGTGGTAGGTACTCGCCATGCCACGGCTTATGGGAAACATTTGGTGAGAGAGATGATCAGAGATTTTGCAGCCTATGATTCGGAAATTCTTGTGGTCAGTGGCTTGGCCTATGGCGTAGATATTTTGGCCCACCAAGCGGCACTTGACGAGGGCTTGTCCACAGTGGCGGTAGTGGCACATGGATTGGATAGGATATATCCTGCCGAGCATAGAAATATAGCCGTAAAAATGCTTGAGCAGGGAGGACTCATTAGTGACTTTGTAAGTGAAACAAGTCCCGAGAGATCCAATTTTGTGAAGAGAAACCGTATCATTGCGGGTATTGCCGACTGTACCATTGTTGTAGAATCAGCGTCCAAAGGCGGCGCTCTGATTACTGCCAATATAGCTGATTCTTATGGTCGCGATGTTTTTGCTTTCCCTGGAAATACGAAAGATAAATACTCCATGGGTTGCAATCTCTTGATCAAGGAGCGCAAGGCGGCATTGGTTGAGAGCGCCGAGGACATTTTGCGAGAAATGCGTTGGATAACAGAAAAGAAAGCGCCGATTCCCATACAAAAGGGACTGATGCTAGACGTTTCGCCAGAGGAAATGATGATAGTAGACATTCTTGCTAAAACTGGCAGTATGCAAATAAATTTACTCGCCATAGAGCTCAATACTCCTATTTCTCATTTGGCTAGCCTATTGTTTGGACTAGAAATGAAAGGCCTCGTGAGGTGTATGCCTGGAGGTTTGTATAAGCTCCTATAGTTTTTCTGCACTATTATAATTTTAAAAAGTTGCAGACATGCTTATTCCGCAGTCATATGGGGTATAATATGGCAGCACAAGAGCTTGGAGCGAGCTCTTACGTTTGTAGAGTTTGCTCAATTGTGGGTGTATCCAATAGGATATCTTGGTGCTAATAATACCTACTCCCGCACCAACGAGTATGTCAGAACTCCAGTGCCTATTGTTGTAGATGCGCATAAGTCCCGTGCAAGAGGCCATGCTGTAGCCTGCTATGCCGTACCATATGGATTGATCTTTGTATTCTTGTCGTAGAAACTCTGCTCCAGCGAAGGCTAGGGCAGTATGCCCCGAAGGGAAGGAGTTGTTGGCGCTGTGGTCTGGTCGTTCTACTCCCGTAATCGACTTGAGGCTCTCCGAGCTAGCAAAAGCCAAAAAGGAAGCTGTTCCGTAGATTACTGTTTTATCAACAAAATTGTGCTTACCTTTTATACCGGCAAATCCAAGGGCATATACCGTAGCTCCAGGTCCGAAAAGCAAGAAATCATCTATCCTTGTTTTTTTGAAGTCTTTTTCAATAATCTTCTCACTTATTTTCTTGTCCAAAGAGCCATCAATTGCCAAATAAGTGCCTATAAGAGCGAGGCTGGCAGGAAGAATTATTTGCTGGCTGCTGAACTTTAAACCCTTGTCGGGGATATAATATAATGAGTCTACCTGCAAAGAGTCTTGTCCCTGTGTGCTCAAGCACGAAAGGCATGAAAATGCAAGTATGATGTATTTTTTTAGAACGGATGTTTTTCCCATATTGAAAATTATTGAGAGCTCAAATTTACGATATTAATTTGAAATTAATGCAAAACAAATTCACTCTTAATGGATTGGGCTATTATTTTAGAGTTTAAATTCAATAATTTTAGGTCTGCCAAAGATTGGCAGGTTCTGATAGGAGTAAAATTATTTACCTGCCTTGTTTGCCAATACCAGCGAACGAAATGTCGTATTTAGGTATATCAATATGCAAATAAACTTGACCAATTACTTTTTTTACACCATTCCAAAGTATTATAATACTGATTCTGATATTCATAATTTTTATTGGGTACATAACAGCTTATACCACAAAAGGAATTAATTGACAACTTGTCCAGGAATTTCTCTGTGTGTGCTTTGTAAATTATTGTTCTTGAGAGTTGATTTTCAAGTTCAAATAAGGCCTCGGAGGGATAGTTTTTGTGTAAAAAATCTAAATAATCAAATATCACTGGGGTATCATACGAATCTATAATACTCCCCAATAACTAGACAGCTCATTAAGTGCCCTATCCCCTCTTTTTCATTTCTTGTATCATCGTGTAGCACATCAGGGCAATCAATGCCCCTACACCAAGGATTACAGACCACAAGAAGATAGGTCTTTCAAACCAAGCGGTGGCTCTTACTTCTTCTTCTACCTCTACAAAAGGAATCTCCTCCAGTGCTCCCAAGGAAATGATAGGCAGGCTATTGGGAATTTCTGTCGTAAAATACGAAAGATCATACTGCGGACTAGGCAGAGAGGCATCGCCACAATAAAAGGAGTAGTCAACATCCTTTTCGAGGTACACACAAATATAACGCTTCAAAGAAAATGCCTTGATGTCATTGATATGCAATGCCTTATTGTCTCTATTTTCTATCTCAATACAAAAAACAGAATCAAGCCTCGCTCGTGGTGTCTGAATGATGTTTTCTTTTGTAGAAGACAGCACAAAGCCCAAATCCCATGAGTGGATATAAACATCTCGCCTAAAAACCTGCTTTTGCTCAATGGAGAAAACCAACTTGTCTATCCAATACGCCTTTTTTGACCAATTAAAGTGTATGTAAGAAACTTTATTGCTGCTGTCAATTTGAGCGAAATTGCCCAAAGGAACATCAGTATACTCTCCCAATATCTCGCTGTATTTGTATTTTCCGACATCTAAAATATTGAGTGGTAGTCGCTGGCTATTACTCAAACTTATTTCATAGTAGCGGTAAGCTCCTTTTGGAAAATTGTAGACAATCATCTCTGTTATATCGTCATAAGGTAGAGACATTGGAGCTGGCGCTTTTTGTTTTACCACATACCAGCTCAGTCCATCATCACTGCCTTTCAGGGCAATGGCTTTATACACATCGGCATTATTCATGCGAATACAAAATTGTGAGAGCTCTTCCTTTTTAGCATTGTCCACGACAATGCGTGAAGTGCTATCCTTGATTACAAACTCATTGGATTGCAGGGTATACAAGTCAAACAAAACAGCTTCCTGCTTAGGACTTTCTGCTCGTATAAAATAGGACTGCTCTTCACCCTTTGCATCTTTGATGCGTATGTCGGACAAATCATTCTTTCTAGCAACTGCCAAAGCATCGATACTTATCTGCAAATGATAATATCCACTTTCTGACACCTTCTCAATGGAACTTTTGTAGCTAGCTTTAGTCTCCGAAAATACCCCTAGAGCAAGGGAAATTCCAAGACATACAAGCAAAATTTTCAATCTATTCATTTTTCAATCTCCTCATTTTCTTTAGTTTCAGCATTGTCATTGTTTTTGTCATCTAATGCCGTTTTATTTGCAAGCAATCGTTTTAATTTTTGGTACAAGAAAGACACAAACAAGAGTACCATACCCAAGAATATAAATGCGACAATACGCCCGGTTTGCGACATGCTCCACACATCTATCAAATAGAGTTTGCCAATGATAAGTCCAAACAAACTCAAAGAAATGATTCGCAGGGTTTTGATTTCTTGTCGCATACCCAGCAGCATCAAAACAAAGGAACAGACTGCCCAAAGTATTGGATACCCAATAGTATGGCTGTTGTACAAAACAACAAAAATATTATTTTCATTGCCAAACAAAAGCAATAGTAAGTTATCCATTTCTACACTAAGCACTAGCACTGCCAAAAGGCAGACAAACCAATAAACCCAATTTTGCGGCGTCGGGGATTTAAAAGCTGCGTCCTTATTTTTTAATAAATAAATCAGGAACAGAATAAATGAGGGTAGGCTCAAATAGTGCATAGCAAAATACGACCACGACGACATAATACCATAAATAACCTCTTCTCCCAAATTATTTATTATAGCCATATAAAAACTCGAATAAAAGAATGCCGTTATAGCAAGTATCCAATATAAAAGACTTCTAAATGCTGCCTTCTTCCACCTGTAAATCGCCATGATGGCTATAAAAGTGAAAATGTAGAGTCCATAAATAGATTGCCTAAAAGTGAGTGTGTCGTAAAAACGATCTACCTGGTAGGTTAGTTCTAAGAAGGGCACAAGAAAGAGCAGTATCAAACCAATGATTTGCAAGCCAAATTTTATGCCTTTTACATCGCTAATAAAAAAGCTAGTTCCCTTCTTCTCCTTATTTAAAAGATATATATTACAATAAATGCTAGCCGTGACGATAAGTCCTGTAATAAATATTCTGTTGAGAACGACAGATAAAGGGGACACTTCCAGTGCGTGATAATTGAGATATACCTTTGTCCAATCCATAAATAGGGAGAGCAATACCAAGACCTCAACAATTACAAATCCTACCTGGAAGACTTTTATAGCCGATTTTTGCCATAGCCAAAGAAGAATAATAGCCTCAACAGCCCAAAACATGCTTATTGCATAGCCGTCGAGCTGTATGGGCACTGCCAAACTAACAAAACCAAGCACCAAAGCGATTAGGAGGTAGAGCATGTTTTTATCTAACTCTTGCCGCCTAAACAAAACCCACATCGGCAAAGCATTCAACAAGGCAATACCGATAGTGATCACTCCCTTCACATTCACCGCATAATCGGCATATATATAGAGGCTGGAGGCAAACAGTGAGAGGCTATTGCCCAAGATAACAAAGGCCTGAAAGGCTGAGAGCTTCTGCTTATTGTTAAAATGCTCTGCAAAAGCCAATAAATAAAACTGAACAAAAAATAGCAAGCCGAATATAATTGCACCAAGAGTCTGATCGTGGAAAGAGTTTAAAAGCCATACCCAATAAAATGCTTGTGTGAAAACATAGGAAACAAAACTCACAGCCCGCCAGTTTTTTATATAAGCCAATACCAACATCCCTGTATTCAATATAAGAATGTAGGAGAAGAGTACTATGTAATTGCCTGCGCCTGTACTGATCATCAGAGGTGAGGCAAAACCTCCCAACAAAGAAAATAAGGCCAATTCTTTGCGGTCGTAGTAAACACTCAGCAATACTGAAAAGGCTGTGATGGCAATCAATAATATAAATGCTACCGTCTGCGAAAAAATTTCGTATTCTCTAAATGCGAGTGTAATTGTTACATAAAGAATGGCTATTCCGCCCCCCACCAAGATGGATGAGAAGGTGCGGTAGTTGTCGCGTAATTTATGCGCTACGGCAATAATTCCAGCACCTGTAAGTATGCCTATGGCAACCCTTCCAATTTCATTGATCCAATCTTGGTCGATGGCATGTTTTACAAAATACGCTATGCCTAAAACCAGAGTTGCGATACCAATCTTACTCAATAGATTTTCACCAATATATTTTTCAAAGTCGTTTTTCTCCTTTTTCTCCTTTTTTATTGATTCAGGTTTTTTAGACAGGAGTGGATTATGGGAAATCTCATCTCTTTCTTCAGCTGTATATATCAATGCCAGAGCCTCAGACTCTGAATGCTCTGATTCTGAATGCTCTGATTCTGATTCAATAGGCTCTTGCGCCAACATACTCGCAGCAACTTCCAGCTCTGCTGGAGCATAAGGAGATGTGACTATTGGAGCCTCATCGTGAACTTCTTTAGGCTTATAAGATTCATGCGAAAGAATACCAGCTCCTTCGTTCTTTGCATCGTTTTTCTCCAAAAGCCCTCTAAGTATGGCTATCTCTTCCTGTACATTCTTAAACTGCTTGGATAAGCCCTCAAATCCTTTTCTTGTTTTGCTGCTTAGCGATCCCAGAAAGAAAATAAGGGCAATAAAACAGGAAAAACCGATAAGAAACAATAAATCGAAAAAATCGGATATATCAAACATACTATTATTTTTTTTACAAAGGTAGCCTTTTATTAATAATAAGCGATAATATTTTGGATGAGTAACATTTTATAAAACATGTAATATTATTCCAAATAGGTGTAATATAATGCCAAATGCACTATCTATTTACAATAATGTCCTTTTTTGACAAGATATTACATCTTTATTTATATAGTAAATTAACATTTATAGACAAATATGGTATACTTTTGTATCTATATCCAATATTTTAAATACAAATTAATAAATACAAGTTAATAATTACAAAATATTACAACATGAAAAAAATATTGATCTTACTAGCTCTATCCTGCCTCAGTATGGGTGCAAGCCTTGCTACAGATTTGTTTAAAACGACAAAAAAAATTGATCTTAGAGCTCCCTCAGTTCCCTTGATCACCTCCGACCCCTACCTCTCGATATGGTCGCCCTACAACAAACTAACAGAAGGCAATACCGAACACTGGACTGCCGCCGAACATCCATTGATTGGTGCTATAAGGGTAGATGGGCAAGTTTATCGCTTTATGGGCAAAGACAATATGGACTTGAAGCCAATAGCAGCAATGACTCATTTTGAACATTGGGAAGCATCCTATACCAATGTCAAACCCAGCGCTGCATGGTTTGAGCCAGATTTCGACGACAGCTCCTGGAAAAAAGGAGAGGCGGCTTTTGGTAGCGAGGGTATGAAAAGAATTAAAACTCCCTGGAAAGATGGCGATATATGGATAAGAAGAGAGATTGACCTGAGCACGGATATATCCAAAGAAAGTCTTTTCCTAAAATACTCACACGACGATGAATTTGAGCTCTATCTCAATGGTGAAAAACTTATAGAAACTGGATACTCATGGAAAGACGATGTAGTACTACAGCTCTCCGAACAAACAAAGAAGAACCTTCGCAAGGGAAAAAACGTAATTGCCGCCCATTGCGCCAACAAGGCTGGAGGTGCCTATGTAGATTTTGGATTGTATAGCAAGGCCGAAGTAAACACCAACTTCAACAAAGAAGCCATACAAACTGCCCTCAACGTGATGCCCACCCAAACATATTATACCTTCACTTGTGGAGCGGTAGAACTGGATCTTGTATTTACCTCTCCTCTATTGATGGACGATCTAGACCTCATATCTACGCCCATCTCCTACATATCATATCGTGTGCGAGCCTTAGACAAAAAGGCACATGAGGTGCAGGTATACATACACACCAGCCCCGAACTTGCTGTTCACCAAACTACACAAGCCACGGTTTCTGAAACTATTGCTAAAAATGGAATGATGTATCTCAAAACGGGAACCATAGATCAGGCAATCACGGAGCGCATAGGCGACAATACCCGCATAGACTGGGGCTATGCCTACTTGGCAAGCGACAAGGAAGGCAAGAAAAATCTTTGCCTAGGCAAGGCCGCTGATATAAAAGAATCCTTTATTGCCTCAGGAAAATTGCCGCGCAGCCAACAGTCCTACACCACTAGAGCTGGCATAGAATGGCCTATTATGGCTTATGTAGATAATCTTGGCATGGTGGATGGCGAGGGTAAGTCGGGCTATCTTATGCTAGGGTATGATGATATTTATGCCATAGAATATTTTCATAAGAAAAAAATGGCCTATTGGAAACACAATGGGGCAATTGGTATTTTTGATGCCTTCGAAAGAGCCAAATCCAACTACCAATCAGTAATGAATCGCTGTAGAAGCTTTGACCTAGAGTTAATAAGCGAAGCGGAAAATGCTGGTGGAAAAGAATATGCAGAAATATGCGCCCTCACATATCGCCAAACCATTGCAGCCCACAAGCTACTTACCGACGACGATGGCAATCTACTCTTCTTGTCCAAAGAAAACCACAGCAATGGATGTATCAATACTGTTGATCTAACCTACCCCTCGGCTCCCTTGTTTTTGCTCTACAATACCGACTTGCTTAAGGGTATGCTTACCCCAATTTTCTACTACAGCGAAAGCGGAAGGTGGAATAAGCCCTTTCCAGCACATGACCTCGGCACATATCCTATTGCCAATGGACAACTATATGGAGGAGATATGCCCGTAGAAGAAGCGGGAAACATGATACTCGCCACAGCTGCAGCATCTATCATTGATGGAAATGCTGATTATGCAATGAAACACTGGAAAACCCTCTCTATATGGGTAGAATACCTCGCGGAAAAAGGATTGGATCCGGAAAACCAACTATGTACCGATGACTTTGCAGGACACCTTGCTCACAATGCCAACCTCTCGGCTAAGGCTATAATGGCTATTGCGGCATATGGCGAAATGGCCAAAATGATGGGCATGGTAGAAACACACAAGCAATACAACAACTTGGCTAGGACGATGGCTAAGGAATGGGAGGCGATGGCTAAAGATGGGGATCATTACAAACTGGCTTTCGACAAAAGCGGATCGTGGAGCCAAAAATATAATATGGTATGGGATGATATTTTTGATTGGAATATATTCCCTTCACAAATCATTAAAACCGAAATCCCTTTCTACCTAAGCAAACAGAAAAAATATGGACTTCCCCTCGATTCAAGAATGGATTATACCAAATCGGATTGGGTGATATGGACAGCTTGCATGGCCGACAATGACGAAACTTTTGCCAAATTTATTGCTCCTATATACAAGTATGCCAACGAAACCTCTTCGAGAGTGCCTATGAGCGATTGGCACGATACGAATACAGGCAATTCTATCAATTTCAAAGCCCGTTCGGTAGTAGGAGGGTACTATATGAAAATGCTCAAAGAACGAGTGAAATCCCAGAGTTATTGAAAACCCCTAGAATAATTCTGTAACAAAACATTTTTTCTAATCTATAAAAATAAAAAACCAATGAAGAAAGACTTTAAAAAGATCAAGCGGCAGGCATTGACTATTCTCTGCTGCGCCATCTCTGCATTTTTTGTCGCCTGCGACAGTGGTTCTACAACTGTAGATATTGGCAAAGGACACGATGCGACCCACAATCCCTCTCAGCCTGTGACAGTGGTATCATTCGAGCCAGAGAGCGGCGGTGTAGGAGCCCAAATTCTGGTCTCGGGGTCTAATTTTGGAAGCGACACCTCTGCCATCAAAGTAATGATGGACGATGTTTATTTGAATGTTATACAATCCAACGGCAAGATCATTTATGCTATTATCCCTGCCGGCCAGCCCTCCCCTAGCAATGAGGCTGGTGTCATTTCTGTGCATATAGGAAAAGGCAGTGACCTTAAAGAGGTAAGAGCCCCCGGATTATTTAAGTATGACATTACTCCTTTTGTATCTACCTTGGCCGGATACATAGACGAGAAAGGAAACACGTCGGTAAAAGACGGACCCATCAACGAAGCCCAATTTGAAGAGCCTCATTGGCTAACATTCGACCAGCACAAAAATCTATATATATTGGAAGAGGGCAGAGGCATGAGGTTTATAGACAAGGACCGCAGCGAGGTAACAACCAAATTTAGAACCTCCAGCGGTATTGATCGTGTAAGAACAATTTCATTTACAAACGACTATTCTAAAATGTATATCACCAACGATGATGGCGACGAAAACTGGAATGGTATAGGCACTATCGAGCTTTCTGAGGAGAGCGATTTTACATTCTGGAAACGGGCTATCAACTCTAGGCAGTGCAATGGGGGAGATGTGCACCCACAAGACAATAGCTACTTCTTTGGAAGCTATGAACAAGGGCAGGTATTTAAGTGGGATGGCAGGTCCAACCCCATATCAGCCAAAGAAAATTCCAAAGAACTCTTCAAGATACAAGACCGATCATGGGAGTTTAACATACAATTTCATCCAAGCGGCGATTTTGCATACATCGTAGTGATCAACAAACACTACATTCTCAAATCTTACTACAACAGCGAAAGACAAGAACTGGAGCTGCCCGTGCTCTTTGCTGGCTACCCCGATCAAGCAGGCCATAGAGATGGAGTTGCTACAGCTGCACGTTTTAACCAGCCCTACCAAGGAACTTTCGACAAAGAGGGCAATTTCTATGTCTGCGATAGAGATAACCACTGCATACGCAAAGTAACGCCCCAAGGAATTGTAAGCACTTTTGCTGGGCGACCACAGAACCATGGATACACCGATGGGACTCTCAGAGATGCCCAATTCGATCGTCCCAATGGCATTGTGTATGATACCGACAACAATGAGTTCTTTATTGCAGACCGTCAAAACAGACGTATACGCAAAATAAGCATGCCTAAAAACAATTAATGATGAAGAGACAAATATATACTCTGCTACTCACATTGCTGCTATTTCCCTTGGGGATTTCAGCACAACAGACAGTCACACTTACTGGTATGGTCAATGACATAGACAACGAACCTCTCATAGGTGTATCCATTGCGGTGAAAGACCAAGTAAGTAGCGGCACCGTGACCGACATGGACGGAAAATTCTCAATTGTAGTACGCCCTTATAGTTCCCTCATATTTAGCTATGTAGGCTACAATAAGCAGGAAGTAAACATAGGCGACAAAACCACAATCAATGTGCGAATGGAAAGCGCTAGCATATTGGATGAGGTGGTAATTACGGCGGCTGGCACCCAGCGCAAAATATCCTCCACGGGAGCCATCACAAGCGTCGACATAAAGACCCTCAATGTATCTTCATCCAACCTCACCAACGCCCTAGTTGGCAATGTGGCAGGGATAATTGCCGTGCAAGGATCGGGCGAGCCTGGAAGCAATAATTCCGAATTTTGGATACGTGGTATATCTACCTTTGGAGCCAATCAGAGCGCCCTAGTATTGGTCGATGGATTTGAGCGTAACTTCAATGAGATAAATGTTGAAGACATCGCCGAATTTTCCATCCTCAAAGATGCCTCCGCAACAGCAATATATGGCTCTAAAGGAGCCAATGGCGTTGTTCTTATCACCACAAAAAGGGGAAATGCAGGGAAAATAAATATCAATGCAAAGGTAGAATATGGATACAATGCACGCACACGAACACCCGAGTTTGTAGATGGTATAGGCTATGCCAATATGGTAAATGAGGCATTGGTCACAAGAAACAGGGAGCCCCTCTACAGCCCTCAAGAAATTGATATTATAAGATACCAACTCGATCCCGACCTATATCCCAATGTAGATTGGATGGATCTTCTTCTTCGTGAGGGGGCAAGCACACGAAGAGCATCGCTCAACTTTGATGGAGGAGGTACTACGGCACGATATTTTGTGTCTGGAAGCTATGTCGATGAGGGTGGAATGTACAAGACCGACAAAATGATGAGCGACTACAATACAAACTCCAACCTCCAACGCTGGAACTATAGAACCAACTTTGATATGGATTTGACAAAAACCACCTTAATCAGTGTAGGTGTTTCTGGACACTTACAGAAGCACAACAAGGCTGGCTTGGGTCACGACATATGGCATTCACTAGTAGGGCAAACTCCCGTAGATATTCCAGTAATGTACTCCAATGGGAGAACGCCAAGCTCTGGCATAGGAAGCAGGACAAATCCATGGGTACTTGCCACACAAACGGGCTTTGTAGAAAACTGGGAAAATATAGCGCAGATAAACGTAAGCATCAAACAAGACCTCAAGTTTATTGCTGAAGGTCTGAGATTTGAAGGGCGATTGGGCCTGGACTCTAAAAATACAAACTATATAGGCCGCACCAAATGGCCAGAGCAGTATAATGTAGAAAGAAGGAGGGACTTAGAGGGTAATTTGGTAATGAAACGCATAGCTACCGAGCGATTTTTAGAGCAACAAACTGGGAGCAGTGGCGAACGCTTCTACAACATGGAGCTAGAAATGCACTACAATCGTGTATTTGCCGAAAAACATAGATTTGGAGCTCTATTGAAGTCCTTTCAAAACGAGAAGACAGAAGTTATAGAAAAAGGTGACGAGAGCGAACTCCAATTCCTTATAAGGGGAATGCCCCGACGAAATCTCGGAATGTCGGGACGCAGCACCTATGGATATATGGATCGCTACCTCCTAGAATTTAACTTCGGATACACAGGCTCTGAAAATTTCAAAAAGGGACATCAGTTCGGATTCTTTCCTGCCGTTTCTGTAGGATGGAACATTGCCGAAGAAGGTTTTGTTAAAAAAAGCCTCCCGTGGCTCTCTATGGCTAAGGTAAGGTATTCCTACGGAGAGGTGGGCAACGAAAGGATAGATACACGATTTCCATACCTCACCCAAATTAACGAAAGGGGAGACTACAACTTTGCCGATATTGGACAAGACTACATAATTAATGGACTCCATCTTGCCACAGTTGCAGCCAATAGCCTCACTTGGGAGGTAGCTAAAAAACACAACCTAGGCTTCGACATCAACGTAAAAAATGGACTTTTTACAGCCACCGTAGATCTCTTCAAAGACACCCGCGAAGACATTTATATGCAACGCAAAAACCTTCCTGGCATGGTAGGTATCACCAGCCAGCCTTGGGCAAATGTAGGGAAGATGGAAAGCCAGGGCTTTGATGGAAGCCTTGCATTTAGCAAGAAAATAAGCGATGTGCAGCTAACCTTCCGTGGCAATATAACCTATGCAAAAAATGAGGTAATAGAATTTGACGAAGAAACAAGTGCCCTACCCTATAGAATGACACAGGGATACCGACACCGACAGGTGAAAGGACTCGTCGCCCTAGGTCTCTTTGAAGACTACGACGATATACGAAACTCGCCCAAGCAAACCTTTGGCAACTACATGCCCGGCGACATCAAATACAAGGATGTTAACGGCGATGGTGTAATCAACGACCTCGACATTGTGGCTATAGGAGCTACCGAAGTTCCCAGCCTTGTATACGGCCTAGGCCTATCATTGGTATGGACGGGCTTTGATTTCAATATCCATTTTCAGGGAGCTGGCAAATCATCCAAAATGATCAATGGGTCGAGTGTATACCCATTTGTTGACGGCTCTTGGGGCAATATATTTACCGAAGTCGCTGCCGATGGCAATAGATGGATATCTAAAGAAATATCGGGAGACCCTGCTACCGAAAATCCCAATGCCAAATATCCCCGCTTAAGTATGGGTGGGAACGACAACAATTACAGGGGGTCTACATTTTGGCTCAGAGATGGCAAATATATACGTCTCAAAACCCTAGAATTTGGCTACACCATTCCAAAACGCATATTGGCAAAAGCTCATGCCTCTGGTGCTCGAGTGTTTTTTGTTGGCAACAACCTTGCACTGTGGGATAGCCTCAAGCTTTGGGATCCTGAATTAGACACCTCCAATGGTCAGAAGTATCCTCTCAACAAGAGCCTCACCTTTGGACTTACATTGAATTTCTAAGAGGCAAACAAAAAAAATAAAAAAATAATATGAAAAAAATAATATATTCATCAATAATTGCAGGATGCGCCTTCATCATAAGCCTATCCTCCTGTGCAGATTATCTCGATGTAGAATACATATTCAAGGATCAACAAGACATAGAAGGCACCTTTGCAAGTAAGGACTACTCCGAGCAATGGCTTGCCGACGTATATTCCCGCCTTAGCGATGGCGAAAATGTGATAGTTGCAAGCAAGGGGCATCAGCCCTTCAATTTTCTTGCCGACGACATGTTTTTTGGCGATAGGGGTTCTACTTACGAGGATCTCAAGAATTGCAAATACAATGAAAATGACAGACAAGGAAGCTGGAACTCTTGCTACGAGGGCATACGCAATGCCTCTACCTTTATCCATAACATAGATAAAAATGTAGAAATGACCCCTATCGAAATACTCGACAACAAGGCTCAGGCTAGATTCCTCAGAGCCTACTACTACTGGATGTTGCTGCGCAAATACGGACCTATTCCAATCCTCGACGATGAGGGCCTCGACCATACCTTGGCTTATGAAGCCCTCGCAAGACCTCGAAACACCTATCTCGAATGTGCCGAGTTTATAGCAAGTGAAATGGCACTCGCTGCCAAAGATCTCTTAGACACACGCACCAGCAGAGAAATAGCACGTGCCACAAAGGGAGCTGCCCTAGCAGTAAGAGCCAGAGTATATTTGTATGCTGCCAGCCCCCTATTCAATGGCAATAGCGACACTTGGGCTAGCCAACTTACCGACCACAGTGGACGTGCCCTTATTTCGGCACAATACAATGAGGAGCTATGGGCTAAGGCTGCTGCTGCTGCCAAAGAGGTAATAGACCTGCAAGTATACCGCATACATACCGCCCCCTTTAGGGCTGAGGATCAAGGGCAATCTTATCCCAAAACGATGATTCCCCCATACCATCCTCAATATTCAAATGCCAGCTTTCCCGATGGATGGAAAGACATAGACCCCTTTGAATCATACCGTGAGGTATTCAATGGAGCTCTTCCCATTACTAGCAACAGCGAAATGATATTTTCCAGAGGAGTCAATACGAACTCCGAAGATATTACTATAATGCTCCTGCACCAAACACCCAGATCGCTCAATGGATGGAATACCCATGGAGTGAGTCTTAAGCATGCCAACACCTACTACATGAACGACGGAAGCGATTTTCATGCCTATGGCAAAAGCGACCCCAGAGAGGGCAGGCCTGAATATGAGCTCACCGCCGACAGCGAAGAGTGCCGCCCCCTATCATCAGGGGTATCCAAAGAATATGCAGGGAGAGAAGCCCGTTTCTATGCCTCCATAGCATACAATGGCAGCATTTGGGAGTGCGAAAATGCCCCCGAAAGCGAGAACAAGAAATATTCGCAAGTCTTCTACTGGAGGGGCTCTCAAGATGGCAAGCTATCTACTGCCCCAGGCTTCTATATACGAACGGGCCTAGGAATAAAGAAGTTTAATCATCCACGCGACTATTTCTATAGCTCCCAATCCTTTTCTGGGTTTCCTAAGGTCGATATAGATATTAGATATGCCGAAATATTGCTCATCTATGCCGAAGCTCTCAACGAACTCAATGCCTCCTATTCCATACCCAACTATCTGGGCAATGCCTCAATAGAAGTAGGCAGAAATATTTCCGAAATGAGTAAGTATATGAGCCAAATACGTTTCAGAGCGGGACTGGTAGACCTAAGCAATGATGTATATGCCAATCCTACGGCCTTTAGGAAGGCTCTCAAAAGAGAAAGGCAGCTAGAACTATTTGCCGAAACGCATAGATACTACGACCTTAGGCGCTGGAAAGATGCAGCAATAGAAGAAACAATGCCTGTGTGGGGCTGCAATATGAACATGACAGAAGCCCAAAAGGAGCAATTTCATATGCCTGTGCTAGTGCCCTCATTGCCTACCATATTCATCGACAAGATGTATCTATGGCCCCTATCGCATGACGAATTGCGTAGAAACAAGAAGCTTACACAAAACCCTGGTTGGACTTCTTACGATTAATTGCAATGAATTATAATATGAAATACATACTAAAAACATTCAATATGAAACCTACATACAAATGGCTAACAGCCCTCACTTGCCTCTTCCTACTTGGAGGATGCAATGACGAATGGAACGATGAGCAGTACGAGAAGTATATTTCCTTTGTTCACAGCGGAGACAATAGAGTATATCTTAAATACGAGGCGCAAGGAGGAAATAAAACCTACCACCTGCCAGTGCAAATCAGTGGTTCTCAAAGCAATTCTAGCGATGTAAGAGTCACTATTGCTGTGGATCCTGATACCTTGGTGAAATACAATTTCGACAACTTCCGCTCTCGAGAAGACCTATACTTCAAAGAGTTGGATGCCAAACACTATGCCCTAAAGTCGTGGTCGGCAACAATTCCTGCGGGTTCTACCAAAACGTCTATAGACATAGATTTCTCCTTTCTTGGTCTCGACAACTTCGACAAGCATATGCTCCCTCTATCCATTGATGCCTCTTCTGAGCTTATGCCAAATCCCAACAAGCATTACAAAAAATCGCTTATGCAAATTATATTGTTTAACGACTATTCGGGCAAGTATGAAGTTACAGCCGAAATGACTGAAGTAAACAATGATGGGCATGAGGTAGGCGACAAAATAAAGGTAGAATCTCGCAACTCATGGGTAGAAGACGAAAATACAGTGTTTTTCTATGCTGGTTTCACCGAAGAGCAAGCCATTGACAGGAAAGATTATAGAGTATATGCCAAATTTGAAAAACGCGACGACTTGTCGGGTATTGTAGAGCTCTATACCGACAATCCCGATATGGAATTGACTTGGGTGCCTGCCGAATGCTTCTTTATAATTCAAGAGGAAATGGACGAGCTCCAACCCTACCTCAAGAGGCGCTATATCACAATGAACGTCAATTACACTTACCTCGATATATCAAACAAAAACTTCCCCATACGATACAAGTATGCTGGCACAATGATTCTCGAACGTGTGCTCAATATACTTATGCCCGAGGAGGATCAATATATTTTTGATTGACATTTCCGTTTGCATTAGCTTCTAAAAGGACTACAGACACCCACTAGGAGCTGTCGCCATTTCAGAACTTACTTTTATATGTATTATTCATTCATTATTATTCATTACAAGGATGTTTAAAATCTATCTAAGTCTCCTACTCAGCCTCAGTATCTGTATGCCAATTGCTGCAAATAATCCAAAAGACATTGCATTCGACGCATTCAATGACAGCTATCTCGATAAAGAGCTGCACATATACCGAGCAAATTCAGACACCTCAAAAAGCGGTGTAGCTGCCATATGGACTCAAGCCATATATTGGGATATGGCAATGAACGCCTACAAGCGAACCAAAGACACCAAATACAAGCAATTGATGGACAATATATTTGAGGGAAATGCCAATTATTACGATCACTTCAATTGGGACAATGGGAAAGTATGGTTTATATACGACGACATCATGTGGTGGACTGTCTCCTTGGCAAGAGCCTACGAAATAAGCAAGGAAGAGAAATACCTTACTCTCTCAGAAACATCTTTTGAGAGAGTCTGGATAGGCTCTCCTGTGGTAGGCGACCTAGGCTCCTACGATGCCGCAAATGGGGGAATGTTTTGGCATTGGGATCAAAAAAATCCTGGAGTCAGAGATCCTAATGAGGGCAAAATGGCCTGCATCAACTATCCCACTGTTATTGCTGCAGCTACGCTATATAATATAACAAAAAAGAAAGACTATCTCGACAAGGCTAAGGAAATATATGCCTGGTCGCGCAATGCCCTTTTTGACCCCGCCTCTGGGAGAGTTGCCGACTCAAGGCATGGGGCTGGTGAGCCAAACTGGACCATCAATCTATACAACCAAGGCACTTTTATAGGAGCTGGAGTGATTTTATTTAAAGAAACCAAGGATAGCATATACTTAAAAGATGCCATTGCTGCTGCCGATTATGTAAAAAATAAGATGTCTAGTCCCAAAGGTGCATTGCCCATCAAAAATGGAATCGAACAAGGCGTCTATGCTGCAATATTTGCACAATATATAGGCGAGCTCATCACCTCTTGTGGGCAATACCAATACCTCGATTGGATACACTACAACATAGACCAAGCATGGGATAAAAGAGACGAAAAAAGAAACCTTACCTTCAAAAATATTTATGTGAAATGCCCAACAGGAAATATTGAAGTCTACGATGCCAGCGCCTGCCCTGCTCTGATGCAGGTAGTGCCTTAGCAAAGGAGTTCATAAGCTCGGGCAATTCCATACATTGGTGTTGAAGTGGGCTTCTTGCAGCTTTCATTTTGGCAGTCTCAAAAAAAAGACCTACCTTTGTATATTCTGAATGTTTGGCAGTAATCACTAGGTATAAATTAAATTAAATAAAAAAAATGAAGAAAATAACATTATTTCTTGCAGTAATTTCACTTTTTCTCGTTGCTTGCAACAATTCATCAAGCCAGTCAGAGAACTCGGAAACAGCTGAAGGCAAAGAGGCACAATCCTCCAAGGTTATACACCTAACTAAGGCGGAGTTCCTTGAGAAGGTGGTGAGTTATGAGACAGACTTCGATGAGTGGGAATACCTTGGCGATAAGCCTTGTATTCTTGATTTTTATGCCGACTGGTGTCCTCCCTGCAAAAAAATAGCTCCCATATTGGACGCACTATCCAATGAATATGATGGACAAATATATATCTATAAAATAGATACCGACGAGGAGGGCGAATTGGCAGCTGCATTTGGTATTAAAAGCATACCTACACTATATTTTATTCCTATGAAAGGTAATCCTACCCTTTCTGAAGGCGAACTTACCAAGTCAGAATTGAAAAAAAGGATAGAAGCTATTCTGTAAATAAAGGAATAAAAAATGATTAATGATCAATGGATAATTTTGCTTACGCATGTTTGCTATTATCCATTGATCATTTTTTTATTTAATACTGTATCTTATAAAACCCATACAATATGAAGAGCAAAATAATCCTTATAGGCATCGTCATAAGTATTTCTACGATGTTAGCATTTAGCATTATCAATAAAAATAGTACTAAAGATAATCCCTTAAGCTATGAAATGTTGTTGGATTGGGTCGCAGAGTTTGAAAAAGAGGCATTGTCCGCCTCGTCACAGAAGGTAGCACAAGAGATATACTCAAAGGCAAGCAGGGAGCAAAACGGACCTCAGGCATGCATGGCCTTGCTTCGTAAGATGGAATTTGAAAGTGCAATAGACAGCGAAAACCAGATACAAGTGCTAGCACAGATCGAAGAGCATACTGCCGAAACCACCGATATCATAGAAAAATCTGTGCTGCATTCGCTTACAGCCAGAATATATGCCAATTACTACCTTAGCAAGCAATACGAGATAGACCAAAGGACAAATATTGACGACATAATTCCCAAGGATATAAGAGAGTGGTCGTCCAATATGTTTACCAACAAAATAATACGAGAAATCGAGAGCTCGCTACATGCCAAGGACTTACTAGCCAATGCCAGCACCAAAGAATACGAAATGATAATAGACAAGGGAGAAAGCTCAGCAGAGATGCAACTCTCCCTATTGGATTTTCTGGCACATGAGTCAATAGAAACTCTTTCGTCAATAGAAGCAAGCAAGCAATATAGCGGTACTCAGTCGGAAATATCCGCCATCCAGAACCTTAAAATTAGCATATACCAACAATTACTGCAATTCAGATCGGAGATAGACAATATACCCGCCTTGGTAAATATTTCCTTAGAAAGGCTACAATACACATACGAAATATCAAAAGACCAAGACCGCAGAGATATTTACCTAAGTGCGCTTGGTGAAATGGAAGGGAAATATGAGAACAATGAAATATGTGTAGAAATATACAATCAGCAAGCTAAAATATACCTTGAGCAAGAAGACAAAAAAGAAGCTTACCAAATTTGTATAAAGGGCATAGAACGCTTTCCTGACTATAAACGTATAAATATACTGCATGCTACCATAGCAAGCATCACTCAGCCAGCAGCGAATGTAGAGTCTAAGAGCGCAGTGTATCCGGGGAAGTCCTTAGAGCTACGATTTTCATACACCAACATAGACTCCCTCCGCCTAGAAATATATAGGATAGAGAATGTATTGATGAAGTCAAAATCGGGCTGGGGCCGCGACACATATTTTGAAGAATATGGCTCCTTAGTGAGCTCTGAGACCATAAAGCTCATAAACCTCTTTCCATACCTTGATCAAGACAGCTGCATAAAACTTCAAATACTGCCACTTGGCAACTACGAATATGTGTTTCGACATATATCTAGGGGCAATTTGACCGAGGACACTACTGCTATGGATCCACTGGCAACAGGAAGCTTCTCTGTAAGTCGATTGGCAACACAATCGAGAGGGTATACCAAAGAGATAGAAATACTGGTAGTAGACCGAATGACCGGAAAACCAATTAAGGGAGCCTTGGTAGATTTTTATGAGACAAATTACATAGCAGGACAAAAGCGAATACAGGAAATACAATCGTCGGCAAAAAGCGATAAATATGGTTTGGCAAAATATATGCCCACAGAAAAGCGGGTAGATTTTTATAGACTTAGCTACAAAGACGATAAGCCCCTAATTCTTTCTTCGGCTCCATGGCTTAGCGGAGCAAGAATGGCAGAAAAAACACAGCAGTCAATACAGCTGCTCACCGACAGGGGTATTTATCGCCCCGGGCAAATAGTGTACGTAAAGGGTATTGCCTCTAAAAAAGACAATGGGCAGGAAATAGTAGCAGCAGAAATAGCACTTACCCTGGTTTTGCGCGATGCCAACAATACCGAATTGCAGCGTCAGCAATTGCAGACTAACGATTTTGGCTCGTTTTACTGCGATTTTATCCTTCCTCCTAGTTCTATGAATGGCATATTTACCATTGCTATTGAAGGAGAAAATAGCCTTTGCCGAATTAGGGTAGAAGAATACAAACGCCCCAAATTTTATATCTCCTTGCTGCCCATTGAAGGAACTTATACTTTTGGTGATAAGCTAAATGTCAGGGGCGAAGCAGGCTCTTTTTCTGGCATCAATTTGCAGCATTCATCTATTAAATACCGCATATTCAAACAGTCCCCCTGGTATTGGCGTGCATGGAGAGCTCCTCAGAGAGAGATTGCTCAAGGAGAAGTTAAAACCGACGAAAAGGGGCAGTTTGAGATAAGTTTTATTCCAGAGAAGGGCATTGGAAATGACAAATACCGCACTAATTTGCATTCCTATATGCTGCAAGTGTCTATAACCGATGCCAGTGGCGAAACACAGCAAGAGGATAAGTACATCAGGGTAGACAGCTCAGCCTTTGCCTTAGAGATAAAGGATATTGACCAGCGTATTGACAAAAACGCACACAATACAATACTTATAAAGACCAATAATTTAGACGATAATCCAGTAGAAGTGAGTGGAGATTATGAAATTTACAGACTACAAACACCCTCTTTGCTGGAGGAGGGCGCTCCAACAAAGGATCTAAAAACATCAGAAAGAGTATTTGCTGCTCCCTTTGTAGGCAATAAAGAACTTGAACTCGCAAGCCTTACGAAGCTTCCTTCGGGAATGTACCGATTTATTGGCACAGGCACAGACAGCAAAGGAAGGGCAGCGAGCACAAGTAAAGATTTTATACTCTACGACCAAAAAGACAAGAAACCCCCAGTGCCCTTATATTTTTGGATGCTTCCGCTAAAAACAGAAGTGCCCGTGGGGGGAGATGCGGAAATTGTTTTTGGATCTTCGGCAAAGGGCGCATATATACTTTGCGAGATATTTAAAGGCTACGAAAGACTATCCATACAGCGATTTGTGCTGAGCAATAAATGCAAGTTGCTAAAAATACCATACGAAAAATCCTATGGCGATCAGGTGGGCGTAATGTTTAGCATGGTAAAAGACGAAAAAATATTCTCCAAGAAAACCGTCATATTGCGGGCACTGCCTCCCGAGAAGCTCTACCTAAACCTCGACGTGTTTAGAGATAGGCTGATGCCTGGTCAAAAAGAAGAGTGGACGCTATCGGTGAAAGACCAAGACAATAAAGCTGTTGATGCCGAAGTCCTTGCCAGCATGTACGACTTTTCATTAGACGCAATATCTCCATTCGACTTCCGCTTTGGACGTATAGCCAAGGCATATATGCCAAGCCCATACGCTGTGGGAGGAAAAGAGTTTGCCACCCAAGACGCGTTTATTCACTACCCCTACAAGGATTATATTGAGAAATTGCTGCTCTTTGATAGATTCAATCTCTTTGGCCCAAAAGAGGTATACACCGAGAGTTTAAAATTTGCAGCTGCCAATGGCCGAGCTCCCGAGCTTGCTGCTATGGAGGGTTCGGTGTCAGACAATGCTACTGTTGTTGCTCCAGCCCTTGCTAAAGGCAGTGATACTACGTCGCCACAGATACGCCGCAATTTCAATGAGACAGCATTTTTCTATCCCCAGCTGCGAACCAATGCCCTTGGCGAAACCCTCATCTCATTTGTCGTGCCCGAGAGTAATACTACATGGAAATTTCAGGCGCTGGCGCATACCAAGGACATGAAATATGGGCAAATCGAAGCCAAGGCAATTAGCCAAAAGAAACTTATGCTTGCTCCCAACATCCCTCGTTTTGTGAGGCAGGGCGATAAAACAAGCCTCGTCACCAATATATACAACCTTTCTGACCAGCTGATGGAAGGTAGGGTGAGCCTATCTTTTGCAGATCCTGCAACAGGCAATAGCATTGCAATGCCCGAGTTTGTCAATGCCTCACAAAGCTTTAGTATAGAAGCCGGCAGCACCACTACTGCCGAATGGAGATTCGATATACCCGAAAGCATTGACCTGCTAACCTGCAAGCTTGTAGCACAAACAGAGGGATTTAGCGATGGAGAACAGCATATGATACCCATTCTTCCTAGGCGCATTCTCATCACCGAGAGCCTTCCTCTTTTTGTAAGTGGCAGACAAACGAAAGAATTTCCCTTAAACTACTTATTCAAAAATGAATCTCTTACTACCATTCCCTACAAGCTAAGTCTTGAATATGCTTCAAACCCTACTTGGTATGCCGTGCAGGCCTTACCCAAGATAAGTGCGCCCCAAAGCAACAATGCCATTGATTGGTTTGCTGCCTATTATGCCAATGTATTGGCAAGTTCTATAGCCAATACTACTCCCAGATTGAAAGAAATAGTTGAAGCATGGACACAGCAAGGAGGCACAAAGCAAGACCTGGTGTCGAACTTAGAAAAAAATCAGGAACTAAAAGTTGTGCTCTTGGAAGAAACTCCCTGGCTCATGGAAGCCAAAAATGAAACCGAGCAGCAGCAATCTTTGGCACTGCTATTCGACACAAATCGTTCGGCAATGCTTGGACAGCAATCTTTAGACAAACTAAGGGAACTTCAAAATCCCGATGGTGGATGGTCCTGGTTTAAGGGCATGCCCTCCTCGCAATCTATTACGCAATGGATTCTCTATGGCATGGCTCATTTGGTAGAACTTCAAGCTATCTCCTACCCGCAGGATGTTAGGGAAATGCAAATGAGTGCACTGGCATTTATTGACCGCCGTTTTGCCGATAATTTCCTTGTTTTCAAGGAGCAAATGCCCCAATGGAAATCTACGAAGCAGGTTTCTACCCCTATATTTGAATATCTCTTCGTAAGGAGCTATTATCAAGACATCCCATTGGGAGAGGCTAGGGAAGCCAGGCAGTTCTATCACCAATTGGCCCAACAATATTGGGCAGAAGTGATGATCAGGAATGCGTCTACAAAGAATCCTCAGCTCTATACCGCTGCCATCAATGCCATGCTAATGCAGAGATCGGGGGAGAGAGAGACGGCTCAAAAAATCATCAAATCGCTAGGAGAGCATGCCACGCGCAGCAATGAAATGGGCATGTATTGGGCAAACAATCAGGCCTCGCCATTTATGTTTCAGGATGCCGTTTGTACTCACACCATTATTATGCAAGCCTTTGAAGAAGTGGGCTGTAGTGAGCAAGATATGAACCAGATGAAGCAATGGCTGCTATTTCAAAAACAAACACAGGCCTGGGGCAATACGCCTGCTACCGTCAATGCCGTTTATGCCTTGCTTAAAGCGGGTAGCACGAACTGGCTTGCCAGTGAAGGAGGTGTAGATATTGAGCTAGGCAAAACAAAGATAAACTCCCAATCTAGGGCTGCAGGAACAGGCTATTTTAAGCAGGTTTTAGATGCCAAGACCATTGGCCATTCTATCGACAAGCTGAATATTACTTCCCAAAGCGATGCCCCTATCTGGGGAGCTCTATATTGGCAATACTATCAAGACGTAGACAAAGTTAGCGGCTCCAAAACAGGACTGCTAGTAGATAAAGCGATTTTTATCGAAGGTACCGGCGACAAGTCCAAAGTATTGCAAGCTCCCAGTGCTAGCAATCCCATAAGGGTGGGCGACAAAATTGTGGTGCGCCTCACCGTCCGCAGCAATAGAGACCTGCAGTATGTGGCCCTCAAAGATATGCACTCGGCCTGCATGGAGCCTGCCGAACAGCTCTCTGGATACAAATGGAGGCAGTCGGTAGGGTATTATCAGACCAGCAAGGATGCTTCTACCAGCTTTTATTTTGAAAATCTTCCTCGGGGAGCTTACGTCTTTGAATACTCATTGTTTGCCAGTAGAGCTGGCGAGTACAGTGCAGGAATCACCAGTGTTCAGTGCCTCTATGCCCCACAATATAGTGCGAATAGCGAGGGTAGGAGGGTGGTAGTTCATTAGTCCTATTCTACTCTTTCTCTTGCTTCACATAGTCTTTGGGGCTCATGCCAAACTGCTTTTTGAAGCTTTTAGAAAAATATGAAGAAGAACTAAATCCCACAATATGGCAAACTTCATTGATACGATAAGAACCTTCAGCGAGCAATTCCGCAGCCTTTTTGAGGCGTATTAGTGAGATGAAATCGCTGGGGGTGAGCTCCGAGATTCCTCGTATCTTGCGGTGAAGGCTAGAACGGCTCATTCCCAAATCTTCTGCAAGCATCTCTATCTTAAAATGCTTGTCCGCTAAATTTTTGTGAATAATATCGCTTACTCTAAACAAGAAATTCTCATCGGCATTGGTAAGAGCAATACTGTCTATAGCCTGTTGAGGCAGATTCATAAAAGCTTTTTTAACAGTGAGCCTATTTGCCAATAAATTTGAGATTTGAGCCAGCAAATGATCCATTGAAAAGGGCTTGTCTACATAGGCATCGGCCCCTGCACTGAGTCCCTCAATACGAGGCTCCAAGCCAACTTTGGCCGTCAGCAAGATAATGGGGATATGGCTAAAGTTTACGTTAGATTTAATTTCGCTACAAAGCTGCAGTCCATCCATCAAGGGCATCATTACGTCCGAAATAACCAGATCTACTATTTCCTTTTGCAGGGTTTCCAGGGCCTCCAGCCCATTTTTTGCCTTTCTCACGCAATAGATATCCTTCAATCTATTATATATAAATTGTCGCATTTCGTTGTCGTCCTCCACCAGTAATATTGTAAGCTTAGAATCTTGTCCGCTGTCTTCAAAATAAGAGCTGTCGGATTCTTGCTTTAAGCTATCGGATTCTTTTAGTGCCACCACATTTTCTTGTTTTATTGGGAGTTTTAGCAGAAATACATTTGCATGCTCCAAGCTCTCATCCATTTTCAAAGAGCCATGATGCAGTTCGGCAAGAGAGCGTGCCAGGGGCAGGCCAAGCCCAGTTCCTGATTTTATTCTATTTCCCTCAGTTTCTTCAAGTTGATAAAAAGGTTCAAAGATCTTTTCCTTTTCGCTATTCTTTATCAAGTTGCCATCACTAGAAATGCGAATAAGAAACTCATTGCTATTTTCTATTTCTATAAAGAGAGTCAATAGAATCTCGGACTTAGCATATTTTAAGGCATTATTAAAAAGGTTGCTCAATATCTTAGTGAGAGCCTCTTGATCAACATCGGCAAAAAAGCTGTCCTGGGGAATTTCTATGGTCATATTCAAGCCTCTTCTCATGGCACTGGGTTTGAATCGGCTATGTGTTTCCTTAATCAATCGGGAAATATCTGTTTTCACATAATTTAGTCTAAAACCTTCGATTTCGGTCTTTCTAAAATCTAGCAACTGATTGCTTAAATCAAGCAATCTATTGGTGTTGCGTTCAATAATTTGCAGGTGCTCTTTTTGTTCTTCTACATCCAATTGCTCTTGTAGAATATGCTCCAAGGGACCTTTTATAAGCGTTAGGGGAGTTCGTATCTCATGGGCAATATTGGTAAAAAAACTTATTTTAGCATTGTAGAGTTCGCGCTCTTTTTCATTCTCAAATTGCTCTAGTCGGTCTTTATTTTTTCTTTCCATACGCCTTCTGTATGTGCTAATCAAGAAGACTACAATAGACAATGTAGCAATAAGATAGGTCATATACGCAATGCCTGTTTGGAAAAAAGGAGGACGAATCACCACAAACACATCCCTACTATTTTCGTTCCATAGTCCATCACTATTACTCGCCTTCACCCTAAAAGTGTATTTGCCTGGAGGCAGGTTGGAATAAGTTACCTTTTGTTTCTGCGCCATTGTATTCCATTCTTTTTCAAAACCTTGGAGTATATATTGGTATTTATTTTTGGTGGGTACAGCAAAACTTAATGCTGCAAACGCGAAGCTAAAAGACGATTGCTTATAGTTTAGCTCAATGCTATCTGTATAGGTAATGGATTGCTTAAGGGGAGAGTTCTCTGTGCCAACTTCCACCTCCTTATTTAAAAGATAAAAATCGGTAATCACCACGGGAGGTATATATCTATTTTCAACAAAAGTAGATGGGTCGAATGAAATAAATCCATTGAGGCAGCCAAAATAAAGTCGCCCATCAGCAGTTTTTATTCCCGATTTATAGTTGAATTGATCGCCAAGAAGACCATTGTTTGTAGTGAAAATCTTAAGCTCCTTATTCTTAGGGTTGAAACGGATCAATCCATTATTGCTGGTCATCCAGAGAAGGCCAGCCTTATCCTCAAGTATTTTGTATATAATATTGCTCGGCAGACCATCCTCGGTAGTAAAAGACGTAAAAGTTTCGTCCTTTGCATGATATTGAGATATACCTCCGCCCTCAGTAGCGAACCACAAGAGATTATTGCTATCTTCAAAAATAGAAATTATCTTGTCTTGCGCCAAGCTTGTAGAATCCTTTGCGTTGTGCCTAAAACTCTTCCATTCTGTGGTGCGCGGATTATATCTAAAAAGCCCACTTCCAAAACTGGCAAACCAAAGGAGCCCATCTTGCGACTGAAATATGTCATATATGAAGCTGTTTCCTATGAAATCTACTTTTGTAAAATTATCCTGTTGCCGATTATAAAGAGACAGGCCTCCCGTAGTACCTACCCATATATTGTTGGAAATATCTTTGTAAAGGGCAAAGATATTTTTATCGCTTAGCGAAAGGCTATCATCAGTTTTATCGTAATGCCTGATTACCCTTTGCGTTTTCATATCCATGACATCCAATCCGTGCATAAAAGTGCCAATCCACAAGTTATTGCCATCTACCATTAGCCCATGAATATTGTGGTACGAAATATCTCCTGGCCTTCCCAAGGGAGAAAAGTTCTTGGCAAGGCCTGTCGATGGAGAGTAATAATTAAGTCCCTCATCCTCTGTGCCTATCCACAAAGCTCCATGTGTATCTTGCTGAAATTCCCTAATTCTTTTTCCTTTAATCATACTCGACTTATTGCGAGGGTAGTGTCTTGAAAATGCACTGTTTTGAGGAGGATAATAGTTGAGTCCTCCAAAATAGCTGCCTGCCCAAATTCCTCCTTCTCTATCCTTGTAGAGTGAATATACAGCATTGTCCGACAGAGAATGTGAATCATATTGATCATGAACAATATGCGTATAGCTACCATTTTTTGTGTTGTAGACATAAATTCCCGACTCGCTACTTATCCAAAGTTCCTTGTCGTCTACTCTTATAATTGACCTAACAAATAAGGACTGCATCTCCTCATCCTGCACCAGCGGACTCACTTCTCCGTCTATAGCGCTCAATTTTTGAACTCCCTTGTCGGCCGATCCAATAAGTAGATTGTTGTAGCTATCTTGATATAAAAGGCTTATATCCTGCGAAAGCATATCTTTATTAAGCCCTCTAGCAAGGTAGGCATCAAATGCCCCGGTCTTTTCATTGAATAGGCACAAGCCTCCCTTGTTTGTGCCAAGCCAAATTTTATTTTCCCTATCAAAACAAATACTTCTAGCATTAAACTCCGAAGGAATGGGATGAAAAAAAAGCTCTTTACTACCAATATTGTATGAAAAAACTCCCTTCCAATCGGCAGCAAACCAAAGATTTCCTTCGGCATCCGATTTTATATCTTTCACAGATTGGGTAATTTCATGGCCCTCCCTTGTTTTTTTATAGAAAGAAGTCAAGCTCTCATCCTTTGGATCATAAATGGCAAGACCCTCTTCGGTTCCTATCCATATATTTCCCTCAATGTCCTCATATAAGGACGAGATAAAGTTATTCCTCAGGCTTCTTTCGTTTCCTATTTCATTCCTAAATATTTTAAAAGAATATCCATCATAACGACCTATACCATCTTTTGTGCCAAACCACATAAACCCTTGCTTGTCTTGAAGGATACAATAAACGGTATTGTTAGGCAGGCCACTTTCAACTCCAAAGCGAACAAAATGATTGTTAATTGCCTTGAGCGAACAACAAGAACAAGACAAGAACAAAACAATAATAAAGATATTTCTCATATTTTGTTGGCCTTAATAAAAAAATAAAGGCATACAAAGGTAATAATTGAAAATGGTAATATTATGTCAAATACATGTAATATCGTGCCAAAGATGCTCATAGAATGAATATTGCATCCTTTTGACTCAAAAATACATCGTTATTCTTTAGTTTAATTAACTTTTTTGTAAACTTAAGTTTACTTTTGTCAAAGTAAAACACGCTAATATTTAACACGCTAACAAAAAATAATACTGAGTATAAAAAACAATTAAGAACTCTTAGTGTATGAAAAAAACATTTTTTTTATTTAAAAGACAGACTTATTATGCTCTCTTGGTGCTGACTGCACTGGGACTGCAAACTCCTGCTTTTGCAGAGGGGGAGGCTGCCAATCATTTGTCGAGTACTGAATCCCTCCAACAAGAAAAAAGAAAAATTTCAGGACTTGTCACCGATGCCACCGGGGAAGCCCTTATTGGGGTGAGTGTAGAATTGAAAGGTGCCCGTGTAGGTACTGTGACCGATCTGGACGGAAAGTTTTCCTTGGATGTGCCCCTGCCTTCAAGCCTTACTTTTACCTATATCGGTTATGAAACAAGAACAGTAAATGTTGCCAATGCCACCATGCTGTCAATTGTTATGCAAGAGAGCAGCAACCTACTAAACGAGCTTGTGGTAACAGGTATTGGTAATGCTCAGAAAAAAGCCTCACTTACAGGAGCTATTTCCAACATAAATTCTGATGATATTACCCGCACCTCCGCCACCACAACTTCGGGAGCATTGGTTGGTAAGATAGCTGGTGTCAATACACGAATGCCTGATGGACGACCTGGCAGTAATACCTGGATAAATATACGGAATATGGGTACGCCACTTTTCGTTATTGATGGAATACAAATGGATGAAGGACAATTCAACAACATCGACTACAACGATGTGGAGAGTATTTCCATTCTTAAAGATGCTTCGGCATCCATCTATGGGGTGCGTGCGGCAAATGGAGTAGTAGTTGTGACCACAAAAAAAGGGAAAATAGGAAGTGCCAATGTGGTATCTATCAATAGTCATTTGGGCATACAGAGCCTCTACGATTTTCCGCGTCCTGCCAATGCAGCAACTTATGTGGAGGCAATGATGAATTCGGATGCAATCGGGGGAGTGAAAAATCCTAAGTACAGCCAGCAAGATTTAGAAAAATGGAAACAAGGAACTGAAAAAGGATACCAACCTTTCGACTGGTTTGATTATATCTTTAATTCTGCTCCTCAATATTATGTGGGTGCCAATATCACTGGAGGATCCGAAAAGATCAATTATTACCTTGCTGTAGCTCACCTCAACCAAGATGCCATTATTAAAAATTATGGGGGCTTTGAAAGAACCAATGTGCAGATGAGTGTGGAAGGAACAGTGATGGATAGGTTGAAAATAGGGGCAAACATGAATGCCCGCATCGAATCCAGAAAAAACCCAGGAGTGCCTGGTCCTGATGATTATTGGGCTCCCATCTATGCATCTTTTCGCAATCTACCAACCTCACGTCCATTTGCCAACGACAATCCCAATTATCCAGCGCAAACTTCGTCGGATGCTAGTTCCAATTTCGCAATGCTTAACTACGAGAGGTCAGGGAAATTTGAAGAGACTTGGAGGGTGATACAAATGAATTTTACGGCAGACTATGATATTGGTGCTGGATTTAAAGCAAAGGCTCTTGGATCCTACTATTTTGGTCAGAAATATATGAATAACCACGAATATACCTACAAGCTCTATGGCTACGACGAAACAACAGATACCTACCCTGTAGTGTTTCACAACACCAATCCGTGGAGAGAAAGAAAAACCGAAATGGTGGAAGAAATCAACACACAAATACAGTTGCTCTACGACAAAGAGTTTGGTTTACATGGATTTAGTGGAGTTGCTGGCTTTGAAACAAAAGAAAGAAATACTCCCCAAAATTGGATACACTCCATACCCACTTCCAATGCTTTGTCCTTGATTGACTACCCCACAATGGATACTTATAATGATGACGGAAATCGCACAGAGGCAAGAATGGGCTCCTTTGGGCGGATCAACTACAATTATGCACAAAAATATCTTCTAGAACTTTCTGGTCGTTATGACGGTTCTTGGTTGTTTCCTCCCGGAAAGCGTTGGGGCTTTTTTCCATCAGCTTCTGTAGGATGGCGTATTTCTGAAGAGGACTTCTGGCAGGGCGATAAACTCAAGCATGCTGTAAGCGACTTGAAAATCAGGGCTTCTTACGGAATGGTAGGTGACGATAAAAATGGAGATAACTATATTGTAAATCCTTTTGCATTTATGGAAGGCTACGACTACAAAGAAGGGGGCTCCGTAATAGATGGCAAATATGTGATAGGCTCCTCGCCTAGAGGCTTGCCCGTAAGAGAACTGAGCTGGTTGAAAGCCAAAATATTGGATGTCGGTATTGATTATGGATTCTTTGGTGGTAAGGTATACGGAACCTTAGACTATTTTAGAAGAGAACGCACAGGATTGCCTGCTGCCAGATACGATGTACTGATCCCTTCTGAAGTTGGTTTTGGTCTACCTAATGAAAACCTTAACTCTGATTTGCATACAGGGATGGATGGTGCGATTGCATATAAAAGCAAGGCTGGTGATCTAAACTATACCTTAGGAGGAAATTTTAGCTATGCTAGAATGTACGATTGGCATCAATACAAACCTAGATTTGGCAATTCTATAAATGAGTACCGCAACTCTATCAACGAACGTCTTTCTCATATAAGTTGGGGCTTGGAAGCCATTGGGCAGTTTCAATCGTGGGAACAAATTGCAAACTACACCGTAGACAACGACCGTCAAGGCAACAAAACCATACGCCCTGGCGACATCATGTATAAAGATGTTAACGGAGATGGAGTAATCAACGATTCCGATGTAAGGCCTATAGGATATAGAGGAGGCTCTCTTCCCATACTCAATTTTGGTCTTAATTTTGCCTTCGACTACAAATATTTTGATTTGGCTTTTGACCTTACAGGATCTTCCTATTCAAGTTATTTTAAAAATTGGGAATTGAGAAACCCATTCCAAAACGGAGCAAATAGCCCACAAGATATGTTGAGTGATCAATGGCATCTTGCCGACATCAATCAACCTAATGGTGACTTGATTCCAGGGAAATACCCTACCGCTTTGGAAGGAAATGCAGGTCATAGCAACTACTGGCCAAGTACGTTTTGGATGACCAATGTTAGATACATCAAACTTAGAAATCTTGAGCTGGGATACAAACTGCCAAAAAAAATACTTGCTGCCTCCAAAATGACTAGTGCTAGAATCTATGTTTCAGGACAAAACTTATTCGGTTTCGACAATGTAGGTGGAATTGATCCGGAAATAACCTCAGAAAACGGCTTGCAATATTCTACAATGCGTGTGTACACAATTGGACTAAATATTAAATTCTAAAACGACAATGAAAAAAATAATTTATCGCTTCTTACTCGCCATCATATCGTCTGCTTCATTCGTGGCTTGTAGTGACTTCCTAGACAGAGATCCCGATAAGATTCTTTCCAACGAGCAGATATTCAGTGAAGAGATCATGATAAAATCAGTGATCGCAAATTTTTATGGACGCATCAATTGGGGGCAGCATGTCAGAGACTATGAACAATATATCTATATTGACGAAGCATGCTCATCAAGAGAAAATCCAGACCAAACAAAGGATTTTGGAAATGGTCATTGGAGAGTCTACGATTACGGCTTGATTCGTGAAATCAATCTCTTTCTAAAAGATTTGAGGGCAACAGAAGTATTGTCAGATACAGAGAAAAAACAATACGAAGCAGAAGTTCGGTTTATAAGGGCTTGGACATACTTCAATATGTGCCGATCGATGGGAGGAATGCCTATTGTAGGCGATGTGATTTTCGACTACAAGCCTGGTATGGATGTTACTACTCTTCAGTACTCCCGATCTACCGAGGCTGAGCTCTATGACTACATTATTAAAGAGTGCGAAGAAATTGCTCCTATGATGAGCGATGCGCCCACAGTCAACGGAGCGAGAGCCAACCGATGGACAGCCCAAATGCTGAGAGCTCGTGCTGCCATCTATGCTGGATCTATTGCCAAATACAATAGCCTGATTACTCCTCAGATTACAACAGAAGGAGCAGAGGTGGGAATTGCTGCAGACAAGGCAAATGGATATTATCAAATTGCACTGGCAGCTTCTCAGGAGGTAATAAAGTCAGGGAAGTATACCCTGCAAGATGCCAGGTCAGATAAGGGAGTGAATTTCTATGAGGCTGTTACTGTAAAAGACAACAATACAGAGATAATTTGGTCGCAAGACAATAAGTATCCTGGCTATGCACATGAATTTACGACTGGCAACAGCCCTTTTTCTCACAAAGAAGACATCGATGCCAATAATATAGTGCCCGTGCTAAATCTAGTAGAAGATTTTGAGTACAAAACACAGAGAAATGGATCACTAAAATTGAGAGATGACAATGGCGAATACATCTACTACGACAATGCAAAAGATGTTTTTGCAGACAAAGATGCCCGTCTTTATGGAACTGTGATTTATCCAGGCTCTGTGTATAAAGGAAAAGAGGTGTATTATCAATCAGGACAAAAATACATGGAAGATGGTGTCTGGAAAAATCGAATAGGAGCAAGGGGTTCTGTAGATAGCGAGGGAGATATTCTTACTGCCGAAAATGGCCCTATAAGAGACAATACCAATTTTACAAACAAGTCGGGATTCAATATTCGAAAGTTTATCGACGAAACGCCCGCTTCTGGAACTAGAGGCCGCGGAAGTGAAGTTTGGTTCACCCGTTTTCGTTTTTCTGAAGCTTTACTTATTGCTGCTGAGGCTAATATGGAATTGGGAAATGCTGCCGATGCCATCACTCAAATAAATAAGGTGAGAGCCCGCGGAGGAATACAAGATCTAACAAGCATTGACTTGGAAGATATTGTAAGAGAGAGAAGGGTAGAATTTGCCTATGAAAACCACAGATATTGGGATTTGAAGCGCTGGAGAAAGGCACACACTGTGTGGAATGGGGAAGACGGAAATCCTAAAGCCAAGATGTATGCCCTATTTCCATACAAAATAAAAGATGCTACGCATCCTCAAAATGGCAAATGGGTTTTCGACAAGCAAGCAGCACACATGGCTCCATATCCCAGGTATTTCCAATATAGAAATTATTATAATTTCATAGATCAATCTTGGATAAACAACAATCCTAAGTTAGTTAAAAACCCTTACCAGTAATCAATAATAAACTCATAAATATATGAAACTTAAATATAAAGCAATTTCTATTATCTTGTTTATACTATGCTTGAGTTCTTGCGGACTAGATAATTACGATGAACCCTCTTCTGAGCTGAGTGGAAAAGTTACATACAATGGTGAAGCCATTGGAGTGAAAGGTACAGTAGAGTCTGTGCAATTGCACCTATTTCAAGATGGCTACGACCTGCGTACTGAAATCCCTGTTTTTGTTGGGCAAGATGGAAGCTTCAAGGCCTTACTTTTTGATGGTGTCTACAAAATGGTTGCCCGCGATAGAAATGGCCCTTGGCTAAACACTCGTGATACAGTGCTTGTAGTTGTGAAAGGAAGCTCCACCTGCCAATATCCAGTGACTCCATACTATATGATAAACAATACAATGTTTGATGTAGACAACGACAACAAGCTCACAGCATCCTTCGAGGTGGAAAAAATTGCAGGCAACAACACTATTGAAAGTATTTTTCTATTAGTAAGCAAAACAAGCTTTGTAGACAATGTGAGTCAGGTAGCAAGGGTTAATTTAGAGAAGCCTACAACAGGTTTGGCGAATATATCCCTTGATCTAAACTCCCTAAACGAGCGATTTCTATTTGCCCGTGTAGGTGTCAAAATCGATGGAGTAGATGAAGCCATTTATTCAAAAATAGAGAAGATAAAATAAAATACCTAAGAACAAAAAACATGAAACGAACAATCTTTTTTATCTCTCTGATCTCTGCTTTATTTTCCTGTAGACAGGAAAATAAAGCAGTAGTGGAAATTGTAGATCGAAGCGACATCTCGCAGACAAACGCCAACTACATTGGCAATAGAGAACCACTCAAGCCACTGCATTTCATAAAGCTACCCGTAGGAAGTATTGAGCCCGAAGGATGGGTAAAGCAGTATCTTGTATTGCAAAAAGAGGGACTCACGGGTCAGCTGGGCGAAATTAGTGCCTGGCTTGCCAAGGAAAACAATGCATGGCTCAAAACTGGAGGTGATCATGGCTGGGAAGAGGTTCCCTACTGGCTCAAAGGCTATGGCAATTTGGCATACATCCTCAATGATCAGAAGATGATAGATGAAACTAAAATATGGTTGGAGGGTGCTTTTGCCAGCCAGCGACCCGATGGATACTTCGGACCAGTAAACGAAAGAAACGGGAAATACGAAATTTGGGCAAATATGATAATGCTCAATTGCTTGCAATCTTACTACGAGCACAGCAACGACCAAAGGGTGATAGAGCTGATGACGAAGTATTTTGCCTGGGAGATGAGCGTTCCCGACGACCAGTTTCTCGAAGATTATTGGGAAAAAAGCCGTGGGGGCGACAACTTAGCCAGCGTATATTGGCTATACAATATTACTGGCGATGCCTTCCTATTAGAACTGGCGCACAAGCTACACCGCAACACCGCCGACTGGACGCAAGAAACAAACCTGCCCAACTGGCATAATGTCAATATAGCACAATGTTTTAGAGAACCCGCTACCTACTATATGCAGACAGGAGATTCGGCATTGCTGCGTGCTACCTACAACAACCAAGATCTTATACGACGAACCTTTGGACAAGTTCCTGGAGGTATGTTTGGCAGCGACGAAAATTGTCGCCTCGGCTATATCGATCCTCGCCAGGGAGTAGAAACCTGTGGCATGGTCGAACAGATGGCTTCCGACGAAATACTCCTGCGCATTACGGGCGATGGATACTGGGCAGAAAACTGCGAAGATGTTGCCTTCAATACATACCCTGCGGCGGTGATGGACGATTTTAAGTCCTTGCGCTACATAACCTGTCCAAACCATGTGCTCAGCGATAGCAAAAATCATCACCCTGGCATAGACAATGGTGGACCTTTTCTTATGATGAACCCATTCAGCAGCCGCTGTTGCCAGCACAACCATGCACAAGGATGGCCATACTATGCCGAAAATTTGGTGATGGCTAGTCCCGACAATGGCTTGGCTGCTCTGCTATATAATGCTTCTGTGACCAAGGCTAAGGTAGCCGACGGCAAAGAGATTACCCTCACACAGGAAACAAACTACCCCTTTGAAGAAGACATCCGCTTCACTATTAATACCAGCCAAGAACTGGCTTTTCCCCTATACCTTCGCATTCCCTCTTGGTGCACAAATGCCTCTATCAATATCAATGGCGAAAAAATTGCTCTCAAAGATGCTGCAGGAAAATATGCCAAAGTGGATAGGATGTGGAAGGATGGTGACAAGATTACTCTATACCTACCTATGGAGTTGAGCCTAAGAACCTGGCAAACAAACAAAAATAGTGTAAGCGTCGATTACGGGCCACTCACCTTATCCCTGAAGATAGACGAAAAAAATATCAGAATGGACAGCAAAGAATCGGCCATTGGAGATTCCAGGTGGCAAGCGGGAGTAGACGCTGAGAAATGGCCCTCTTTCGAGATTTATCCAAATTCTCCTTGGAACTACGCACTGGTATTGAGCGATGCCCCACTATCTCAGCAGTTTGTAATAAGCCGAAAGGAATGGCCCAGCGACAATTTCCCTTTCTCCTTGGCAAGCGTTCCTCTGGAGTTCAAAGCCAAAGGCAAGCAAATACCCCAATGGACAATTGACCAATTCGGACTATGCAGCGTCTTGCCTCAAAGCCCCATCAGCCTCGACACTCCCGAAGAAGAAATAACATTGATCCCCATGGGAGCAGCTAGATTGAGAATATCGGCATTCCCAAACACAAAATAAAGAATATATTTTTAAAATTATATGAAAATGAAGAAGTTAGTATTATCAGCAGGAATATTATTCCTCACATTAAGTGCGTCTGCACAATGGAAGGCGGCAGGCGACAAGTTAAAAACGCCCTGGGCAGAGCAGATCAATCCTCAAAACGTATTGCCTGAATACCCCCGACCTATTATGGAAAGAGGCGAATGGCAAAACTTAAATGGACTCTGGGATTACGCCATATTACCTGCAGGAGAGAAAGAGCCCAACTCCTTCGATGGGAAAATATTGGTGCCTTTTGCCGTAGAGTCCAGCTTGTCGGGCGTTCAAAAATCTGTGGGAGATACCAAGGAGCTTTGGTATAAACGTACATTTACTGTGCCTGCAGCCTGGAAAGGCAAGCAATTGCTGCTGCATTTTGGTGCCGTAGATTGGAAAACCGAAGTGTATGTAAACGACATAAAAGTGGGCTCACACACTGGAGGTTATACCCCTTTTTATTTCGACATCAGCCCTTTTCTAAAATCGGGAGAACAAAAACTTGTGGTCAAGGTATGGGATGGTACCGACAATGGATACCAGCCACGAGGAAAGCAAATAAATAATCCTCATGGTATTTGGTATACGCCAGTGACAGGCATCTGGCAAACAGTGTGGTTGGAGCCCGTCAACAACCTACACATAGCCAATCTGCAAACAGTGCCCGACATCGACAAAAATCGCCTCACGGTAAAGGTATGTGCACAAAATAGTACTGCGGCCGACATTGTGGAGCTTAAAGTTATGGACGGCGGCAAGCTTGTAGCTTCAGCAAAAGCTGCGGTAGGACAATCCCTAGAACTCAATCTTGCAAATGCCAAACTATGGTCGCCAGAGTCGCCCTTCCTATATGATATGGAAGTTAGCCTAATCCGCAACGGAAAGGTACTCGACAAGGTAAGTAGCTACTGTGCGATGCGAAAAATTTCTAAGGCGAAAGACCAAAATGGCATCGTTCGCATGCAACTCAACAACAAAGACTACTTCCACTTCGGCCCGCTAGACCAAGGGTGGTGGCCCGATGGTTTGTATACCGCTCCTTCGGATGAGGCTTTGGTTTACGACATTCAAAAAACAAAAGATTTTGGCTTCAATATGATACGCAAACACGTAAAAGTAGAGCCTGCACGCTGGTACACGCATTGCGACAGGTTGGGTATCCTCGTTTGGCAAGACATGCCCAATGGAGGAAGCTCTCCGCAATGGCAAATGCACAACTACTATACTGGCAACGATCAGATACGTACGCCTGAATCTGAAAACAACTTCCGCAAAGAATGGAAGGAAATAATGGACTACCTATATTCCTACCCTTCTATTGCTGTATGGGTGCCATTTAATGAGGCTTGGGGCCAATTCAAAACATCCGAAATATCTGATTGGACAAAAGCCCACGACCCCTCGCGATTGGTAAATCCTGCCAGTGGAGGAAATCATTACTACACAGGCGATATACTCGACTTACACAACTATCCTGATCCTAAAATGTATCTCTACGATGCCGAAAGAGTAACCGTACTTGGTGAGTATGGAGGCATAGGTCTTCCTTTGGAAGGGCATCTATGGCAAACAGATAAGAACTGGGGGTATGTGCAGTTCAAAAGCTCAAAGGAAGTGACCGACGAATACGTCAAATACGGAGAATCCCTAAAAACAATGATTAAGGCTGGTTTCTCTGGTGCGGTTTATACCCAAACTACCGACGTCGAGGGCGAGGTAAACGGACTAATTACCTACGACAGAAAGGTGATTAAAATAGACGAAGCTAGGGTCAGGAAAATAAATCAGGAAATTTGTAGAATGCTTGATAAGTAAAACTAATGTGAGGTAAATAATTTGATCTATACAAAGGGTATTTGGCATAAAACTAAGTACCCTTTGTGTAAATCAAATTTATAATTATCTTTGTACATTACTATTCAAATATTTATAATTTATGAAATCATTTATTAATTACTATTTTCTATTGGGTCTATTTTTTTTTAGTCCTAACTGCCTGTGAAGACGATAAAAAAGAAATACTCGTAAGTATTCCCCTTGAAGTGTCAGATGTAAACTTAGCTGATATAGGAAGAACCAATCCTATAACCTTTGCATTCAATACTATGGCAGAGGTAGGGAATATACAAAGATGCACGATAAGAACTAGTAACATATATATAAATGATAGTATAGGATCAATAAAGGTGTCTCTGAAGGGGAAGTATCTTACAATAAAAGTAGTATCTTCGCCATACGATTGGGGCTGTGGCGATTGCCGTACTATGCACATTCTTGATTTTCAACTTCCTAGTTTAGATGCAGGAGAATACACTGTTAATACAGATATAAACAACAATGACCGACATAGTTTTAAGCACACATTTTTTTAAGACATCTAAATTCATGATGAAAACTTTCAAGACATCAACACTCCTTATTTTGTGCATTGTATGCCTTTCAGCATGCAAAAAGCATCCCCAAACATATCAAAATCCATTGCCCATCGCTTTTGGCGATCCTTATATTCTTGCAGCATCCGACGGAAAGTACTATATGTATGGTACCGGAGGAGTGGAAGATGGTTTCAGAGCCTGTGTTTCTGACGACTTGCTGTCGTGGAAAGAGCTGGGACAAATTTTTAAGGGTAATACAAAAACCTCTTGGAGTACTGCCAATTTTTGGGCTCCCGAAGTTTACGAAATAAAGGGCAAGTACTACATGCTATACAGTGCCGACTGGCGAGAAAACCCCAACAATGAAGGCGAAAACTTTAGAATAGGCATAGCCGTAGCAGACAAGGCCCAAGGCCCCTTTCTTGATCTGATGGACAGACCTATATTTGACCCTGGATACCCTATTATTGATGGCAATTTGCTATTTGAACCCGATGGCAAGATTTACCTTTATTATTCGCGCTGCTGCTATAAAAACCCCGTAGAAAGCGAAGTCGCCGACTGGGCAAAAAAACAGGGATTATTTGAAGAAATAGAAGAAAGTTGGATTTATGGTGTCGAACTAGCTCCCGACTTTTCTGGAATTATTGGTGAACCCCAACTCCTACTCCAGCCCCCCTTCAAAATGGACGACAAGCAAGCAGAATGGGAAAGCCGATCCGTCACAAGCAAAGAAATCAATCGCCGCTGGACCGAGGGTTCGTTCATCTTCAAAAACAAAAATACTTATTATATGATGTATTCTGCCAATTATTTTGGTGGAAAAAATTATGCCGTCGGCTATGCCACTGCAGACAGTCCTTTGGGCCCCTTTGTAAAGGCAGAAAACAACCCCATTTTGCAAGCCAACACCAAAGAAGGAGGCGTGGTTACAGGCACTGGGCACAACATGGTGTTTACATCGCCCTCAGGGCAGATGTATTGCGTATATCATGGCAGAACAGAAGCCACTGGCGATGAGAGGCTGGTATTCATTGACCGAATGGATATTCAAGAAAATGGGCAACTAATTGTTCATGGACCTACCACAAGCCAACAAACAATCTCTAAATAGAGGTAGATATGCAAACTTACCACAAATTCAATTGTCATAAGGTGCGCAGACTAGCCTGCATATTACTTTTTGTCCCTCTCCTTTTTTTTATTCTGTCCTCATTTAAAAAAGGAACTCCCCAGAAAGAGGAGCAAAGATTGTATACAAATCCTGTAGTTGATGTCAGCTTGCCCGATCCAAGTATTATTAGAGATGCTGATGGAACTTTCTATCTTTATGCCACCGAAAACACCCGAAATGTACCCATATACAAGTCGTCCAACCTTGTTGATTGGTCTTTTGTAGGAACTGCATTTAATGATCAAAGCCGACCCACGTTTGAAGAGAAAGGAGCTATTTGGGCTCCCGACATCAATTTTATTGATGGACAATATGTACTTTACTACTCAATGTCTGTTTGGGGTGGAGAGTGGACCTGCGGTATTGGTCTAGCAACAGCAAAAGAGCCCCAAGGTCCTTTCGTTGATCATGGCAAGCTGTTTAGAAGCAATGAAATTGCTGTGCAAAACTCTATAGATCCTTTTTATATAGAACAAGATGACAAAAAATTTCTCTTCTGGGGAAGTTTTAGTGGCATTTATGCCATTCAACTCAGCCAAAATGGACTTCTCCTGATGTCCGAAGCCCAAAAACAGCAAGTAGCAGGCAGTGCCTATGAAGGGGTCTACATACACAAAAAGGACGACTACTACTACCTGTTTGCGTCCATAGGATCTTGTTGCGAGGGAGTAAAAAGCACATATACCACTGTCGTTGGGCGATCCAAACAAGTCCTTGGGCCTTACCTCAACAAGCAAGGAGCATCTATGATGGACAACCAGCATGAGGTAATCTTATCGAAGAATGCCCATTTCGTTGGTGCTGGACATAATTCCGAAATTGTTCAAGACGAAGATGGCAAGGACTGGTTTCTATACCATGCAGTAGACCTAAAAAATCCCTCTGGAAGAGTACTCATGCTAGACGAAATAAAATGGGTAGAAGGCTGGCCAAGTATCAATGATGGAAGCCCAAGCTCAGAATATAAGATACCTAGATTTTTAAAATAACAACATACTTATGAAACAATTAATTATTCCCTTCGTTTTCGCCTTCATGGCACTACAATCTTGCGAAGAGAAGCCCAAAGCAAAGGCTGGAAATCCCGTTTTTCCTGGCTGGTATGCCGATCCCGAAGGTATTATCTTCGACCAAAAGTATTGGATATATCCCACCTATTCGGCTCCCTACGACGAGCAAGTATTTATGGATGCCTATTCCTCGTCCGACCTAGTAAATTGGACAAAGCATCCTAAAATTATTGATACAGTAGCCGTTCCTTGGGTCAAGCGTGCCATGTGGGCTCCCTCCATCATAAAGAAGGAAAATGATTACTTCCTCTTCTTTGCTGGCAACGATATTCAAAGCGACGACGAATATGGCGGCATAGGGGTGGCAATAGCCGATAGACCTGAAGGGCCTTACAAAGATTATCTTGGAAAACCCCTAATCGATAAATTCCACAACGGGGCACAGCCCATAGATCAATTTGTGTTTTGCGACAAAGATGGAACCTACTACATCTATTATGGGGGCTGGAAACATTGCAATGTGGCAATTCTTAAAAAAGATTTTACTGGTTTTGAAGCCCTTCCTTCTGGCGAAACTTTTATGGAAGTTACTCCCGAATCCTACGTTGAAGGCCCCTTTATGTTTGTGCGCAATGGCAAATACTATTTCATGTGGTCGGAAGGTGGATGGACAGGGCCCAATTATTCTGTGGCTTATGCCATAGCCGACAGCCCTCTAGGGCCTTTCAAACGAGTAGATAGAATTTTACAGCAAGATCCCAATGTGGCTACAGGAGCCGGACACCATTCGGTAATCCATGAGCCCAAAAGCGACAAATATTACATGGTTTATCACCGCCGTCCCCTCAGCGAAACCGATGGAAATCACAGAGAAACCTGTATTGATGAAATGTTTTTTGATGAAAATGGATTCATCTTGCCCGTAGTAATTACACACGAGGGAGTGGAAGAAAATAACTTGAACTAAACAATAAAATAACAATAAAATAACAATAAAATGAGAAAAATTATTTTAGTATGTCTTGTATTGTCTTGCTTCAAGCTTTCGGCGCAAGAAGTAATCAGTCTGAGCAATCCTGTAGACTTCGTCAATCCCCTGATGGGAACAGCCTCCAAACATTCATTGTCCACAGGCAATACTTATCCTTCTATTTCTCTTCCCTGGGGAATGAATTGCTGGATGCCACAAACAGGAAAAATGGGAGATGGCTGGGCATATACCTACGATGCCGACAAGATCAGAGGATTCAAACAAACACACCAACCCAGTCCATGGATCAACGATTATGGGCAATTTGCCCTCATGGCAGTAACAGGAAAGCTGGTATTTGATCAGGATGAAAGAGCTAGCTGGTTTTCGCATAAGTCAGAAACAGCAAGACCTTATTACTACAAAACCTATCTTGCCGATTTCGACGTTTCGGTAGAAATAACACCGACAGAACGATGCGCCGCATTTCGTTTTACCTTTCCTCAAAATGACAGCTCATTCATCATTGTAGATGCAATGGACAAGGGATCATATATCAAAATTATTCCCGAAGAAAAAAAGATAATCGGCTATACCACAAAGAACAGTGGTGGCGTGCCCGAAAATTTTAAAAACTATTTCGTTATCTATTTCGACAAGGCCTTTGAATACAAACAGGCTTGGGAAAATGGCAAGAAGCTTAGCCAGGCATTGGAAATAAGCTGCGATCACTCTGGGGCAAGCATAGGATTCAAAACCCACAAAGGGGAAGTCGTAAATGCAAAAATTGCATCGTCCTTCATTAGCTTTGAGCAAGCCGAACTAAACCTCAAAGAACTCGGTGCTAGAGATTTTGAAGCAATCAAAACAGATGCAAAAGCCATATGGAATAAGGAACTTGGACGTATGAAGGCCGAGGGTGGAAGTATAGACCAAATACGTACGTTTTATTCTTGCCTATACCGCACGATGCTATTTCCTAGGAGCTTTTACGAATACGACAAAGACGGAAAGGTTATGCACTACAGCCCCTACAATGGACAGGTATTGCCTGGATATATGTTTACCGACAATGGTTTTTGGGATACTTTTCGCGCCGTATTTCCTCTCTTCAATTTGATGTATCCTTCACTAAATGCCAAAATACAAGAGGGTTTGGTCAATGCCTACAAAGAAAGTGGCTGGCTTCCCGAATGGGCAAGTCCAGGTCATAGAGATTGTATGATAGGCTCTAATTCTGCATCCATCGTTGCCGATGCCTACCTAAAAGGAGCTAGAGGCTACGACATAGAAACGCTGTATGAGGCCTTACTGAAAAACTCTGAAAACGAAGGACCCTTGAGTTCCGTTGGGCGCAAAGGAGTTGCCTACTACAATAAACTTGGATATATTCCATACAATGTAGGGGTGCACGAAAATGCAGCACGCACTCTTGAATATGCCTACAACGACTATTGTATCTACGAACTTGCCAAAGTGCTCAAAAGACCACAAGAAGAACTCGACAGATTTGCCAAAAGATCGCAAAACTATCGCAATCTATACGACCCCTCAACAAAATTGATGCGTGGCAAGAATGAAGATGGCACTTTTCAATCGCCCTTCAATCCCTACAAATGGGGTGATGCTTTTACCGAAGGAAATAGCTGGCACTACACCTGGAGCGTGTTTCATGATGTGGAGGGCTTGGTTGATCTGATGGGCGGCAAAAAACCTTTCGTAGAAATGCTGGATTCCATTTTTGTCGTTCCCCCCATTTATGACGATTCGTACTATGGATTCTGTATACACGAAATCAAGGAAATGCAAATCATGAATATGGGAAATTATGCCCACGGCAACCAACCCATACAGCACATGATATATCTTTATAATTATGCTGGTGAACCGTGGAAAACGCAGTACTGGTCGCGCGAAATAATGAACAGAATGTATACTCCCACCCCCGATGGATATTGTGGCGACGAAGACAACGGGCAAACATCGGCTTGGTATGTATTCTCTGCCATGGGCTTTTATCCCGTTTGTCCCGCTACTGATCAATATGTGATAGGGGCTCCTCTATTCAAAAAGATGACCCTCACCCTAGAAAATGGCAACAAGATCCTTATAAATGCGCCAAAAAATAGCGAAGACAATAAATATGTACAAGCAGTTCAATATAAGGGGACGCCATACTCTAAAAATTGGTTGAGCCACAAGGAATTAATGAAGGGTGCTATCATCGACTTCAATATGTCGCCAACTCCCAGTAAGACTAGAGGCACTCAGAAGAAAGATTATCCCTATTCCTTCTCTGATAGTAAATAATAGTTGTTTGCATCTCTTTATGAAAATCAAAGTAAGCATAAAGAGATGCAATAATATTCCCCAATCACTCAGCTCCCGAAGGCTTGTATTTTTAGTGTTGATTCATAATTTGCGTGTGTTTAGTTAGGCTTCTATTTCGTATATGCTCGGTAGCGTCCCCTTAAATGCCTGCTCCAATTCACGCTCATCGGCTCAGGCAGCATTCTATTTAAATAGGTCGATGCCTTAACTACAACCTTTTTCGATACTAACAGATGCTTAGGCTTAAGCTCCTGCCAATAAAGTAATAGACTCAAAGTATTTATAATTAGATATATAAAGAATAAACAGATAAGAAAAACGTGATATAAATTAATTAAATATCGATATAGTCAACTATATTTGCGCCACAATTACGTTGCAGCAATAGGGAGTAAGGCTTACTTTTTTTATTGTCGCAACAAAAAAACAAATTTTAGACGCCGCCTTAATTTATTGTTGTTTGGTTTTTTTGTTGTAAATTTGTAGATTGTTACTACTCGTTAAACAAAATCAAGTAGCCTTTGCAAGTTTAATTCAGCAATAATATAAAATTAAAATGACTAAAAAATTATTTTTTCCTTTTTTCCTTTTTATCGCATTGGCGATGGGAGCATGTTCAGATGACGATGACAATATCACAGGTGGAGTTGTCGAAGTCAAAAAACAGATTGTAAAATATGATGGCTCTGCTTTGGGCGATGATATTTTTGAATTTAAGTATGATAGCAAACACACACTTTCTTCCTTTGTTCAATATTATGGGAGATCCGAGATGGTAATAAACTATGCATTGACGTTTGATTCTGAGAATAAATTACAGTCTCTCAAAAAGACTAGGCCAGATGGGCGCTCAACAACAAGAGAATTTACCTATAGTGCGAATAAGCTTGTAGTCAAAAATATTTACGCCTATTATGAAGGCGATGTATATGAATATACCGATACATTGCATCTAAATGCGAATGGGCTTGTAATAAAAATCATAGGCGATCTTTCGGAATATTTTATTGAATATGAATATGATGAAAAAGGGAATATTATAAGATATTTCGAAACTTCTAAAGAGGGGGGTAAAATACTGCAAGGAACTTATAAATATGATGATAAAAAATGTTTATTTTCTAATCAAGGACTTCCACAATGGTTTTGGGTATACTTTGGTGATGGTCTCGAAGTGTGTGGGGGTCAAAATAATTTAAAAGAAGCTGCATATAAGGATGGAAGCGAAGATATAATTGTAAATGTGGAATATGTTTATGACAATGAAGGGTATCCTTTGCGAGGTTTTTTAAAGGGAGAGCCTGACGTAGCAGAAGTAATGACCTATCAAGTAATAAAATAAGTACTATCTGCAGATAGTAAAAAAATTGGAAATAAAAAAAGCTTGCCCATACCGGCAAGCTTTTTTTATTTAGACTGCTAAATATGTGTTTAGTATTGACAAGTGTATATAGTAATTAATATTGCTCAAAGAGATTGTATCGGCAAAAGGATCGGTACTTATTTTTGATAGAGGATGCGTTGACTATGCTACCTATGAGAAATTTACCCAAGAATATGATATACCCCAAAATGCTGATAGTCGTATTCTGAAAGATGAAGAAATTAGGGTGCTGTATGGAGAAAATAGAAAACTAAGACATCGTAGCCGCAGCATAGCCTACCGGGATAGCAAAAATAATCGACTTTTTGTTTTTTGTGACTAATAATTTGGAGATGACAAGTCAAGAGATTGCTTTAATTTATAAGCGTAGATGGCAAATAGAATTGCTTTTAAAAATAAAAATGCTAAATATGATAATCAAGTAGTTAGTGTACAAAAACTAAAGAATATAGGTTTTGCCGGATAATAAAGGCATTATATATAAGAATAAGATATAAAATGTGTAAATTTGCATATATAAAAATTACTTGAGTTATAATCACCGCAAATATGTCTTATAGGAAATCGGCTTTTAGTTTTAAAAAGAACAAAAATAGGTACAGAAACAAGTCTAGTAAGGGCACAAAATGGTTTTTATTTATTGCTGGTTTGTTTGCAGGCATTATTCTTATGTGCTCTGCATACCAAACATCAGTTTATTTTTCTACCGACGACTCGTGCATGTCTTGCCACGTACATCCACATGCCCACGAAAGCTGGAAAATGTCGGTGCATGTAAACAATAAAAGTGGGGTAAAGGTGCATTGCGTAGATTGCCATCTACCTCCCAAAACGAATACCGCCGATCATTATACCGCAAAAATAAAACTTAGCATACATGATATTTGGGGATACCTCACAAAAGATAGTGCCGACTTTGACTGGGAAGCTAAGTCGCAACTTGAACATGCAGTAAAATTTATTCCCAACGAGTCTTGTAAAGAATGCCACGCCAATCTTTTTCCGCAGGGAGTAAGTGACGATGGCATTACAGCCCACCTATATTATGAGGGAAATGAAAAGAAGCTAAATTTGCAATGTATAAGCTGTCATTTGGATGTTGGGCACTACAACCCCAACTACAAGCATGCCAAGCTTAGCGGGATTCCTGGTCAAGAAAAAATGCAAACCGATACCAGCCTATTCTATAAATCGGCAACACCTATTACTTCTTTCTCCGATTTTATAGAAACAATTCCTAACACTCCATTGTCGCTCAGCATGAAGGCCATTCCAGGAGGAACATTCAAGATGGGAAGCCCCTCAGATGAGCCTTTTAGAAGAGATGACGAGGGTCCCATAAGGGAGGTTGGCATTGACCCTTTCTTTATGGCAGAGGTAGAAATCAATTGGGATCTTTATTGGGCGTTTTATGCACAAACAATGTCTGAGGGGCGAATAGCTCCGCAGGCAGTTTACGACAATAATAGCTCCGATGATGTAGATGCCATTTCTGGACCTACCCCTCCCTTCGGACTTCCTGACCAAGGATGGGGTGGGGGCGATAGGCCTGCCATCACGATGACTCACTATGGAGCTCAAACATTCTGCCTGTGGCTGTCTAAAAAAACAGGCAAAAAATATCGGCTACCCACAGAAGCCGAATGGGAATATGCTGCCAGAGGGGGCACTCAAACACCTTATTTCTTTGAAGGAAGCCCCAAAGACTTCTCTAATGAGGGCTTTTGGAGGAAATTTTTTGATGCCAAAACCGAGGGCATAAGCTCCTTTGCTATTTATAAAAATAATAGCAAAAGCCGTACTCAAGAGCCTAGCGAAGTGATGCCAAATCCATTTGGACTAAAAAATATGCTGGGCAATACCATGGAATATTGTGCCGACAAATACCAAGCACAAGCTTACTCTAAAACAGCAGAAAAAATAAACAGTCCAATAGTCGAGCAGGGGCAAGAATATGTGGTAAGGGGAGGGAATTATGCCTCCGATGCTGCCGATATTCGCTGCGCCGCTCGCCAACATACCCAGTCTGAAGAATGGCTGAAAACAGACCCCCAGCAGCCCAAAAGCATATGGTGGTATTCAGATATTAGGGGCATAGGCTTTAGGGTGGTCTGCGACAAATAGCGATCAAATATTTAGTCCTTCTATCAACCGTCGATTATCATGTATTAACTTAAATAATAAGGTATGAAAAACGAAAAAAAATTAGGCAGAAGAAATTTTCTGAAAAATTCTGCATTAGTAGGACTCACAGGAACTGTAGGTGCAGGTCTTGGCAGTTCTGTTCTAACGTCTTGCTCTGGGAATGGAGGCTCGCAAGAGAGCAATAACATCCAATCATTTACTCCCCAAGAATTGGGAATGTATTCGTTTTCGGATATTGCTCCCGACGGAAAGCCCTTGAAAGCTGCTCTGGTGGGATGTGGCGATAGGGGGACGGGAGCCGCAGTGCAATTCCTAAGTTCTGGCCCCAATGTTTCCATCATTGCTTTAGCCGACGTATTTACAGACAGGATGGATACCTGCCGTAGCGTTTTGATCTCTGAAAAACAAAATGAAGTAGCCGATGCCAATTGTTTTATTGGCTTTGATGCTTATCAAAAAGTATTGGCAATGGATGATATTGATGTAGTATTGCTATGTACGCCTACACATTTTCGCCCCGAACAATTCAAGGCGGCAATAGAAGCTGGCAAACATGTATTTATGGAAAAGCCCTGCGCCGTAGATGCTACGGGCATTCGCACCGTGATCGCTGCCTCAAAGGTAGCTACCAGCAAAGGACTTACAGTTATTACTGGCAACCAGCGCCGCCACCGTCGCGACTACTGGGAGGCTTTTATACAGGTAAAAAATGGAATCATTGGCGAGGTGCTATCTGCTAGCGCCCATTGGGATCAGGGAGCTTGGTGGAACAAAAAGAAAAGACCCCAATGGAGCGATATGGAATATTGCATACGCAACTGGTTTAACATAAAATGGCTCAGTGGCGACCACCTGCTAGATCAGGGCATACATAATATCGATGTAGTTACCTGGTTTACTGAAATGCGACCCGTAAAAGCTGTTGGTTTTGGTGGGCGTGCACGACGATTGACTGGCGATATATTCGACTTCTTTAGTGTCGATTATTACTATCCCAACAATAAGCGTATGCTTGCCACTGCCCGACAAATAGACGGTTGCAACGGCAATGTGTCGGAGCAAATAATGGGAAGCAAGGGAGTAGCACTACTCAACGATCATGGCGATATGTCTATAGTAGACTTCAAGGGAAATGTTCTCTGGAAATATGACTACGATGCCAAACCTGTCAAAAATCCATACAATCAGGAACATATTCACCTGGTAGAATCAATTCGTTTGAATAAGAAAATAAACCAAGCCGAAGATCTGGCATATTCTACTCTTGTAGCAATACAAGGGCGTGAAGCGGCCTATACTGGCAAAGAACTCTCCTGGGATGAAGCCTTGGCTTCGCCCCTGCGCTATGGTCCTGAAGCCTACGCCATGGGCCCTATCCCTGATTACCACGAAGCGGTGGCTCCAGTGCCTGGCAAAAATCCAGGTGCTCCCATGTGATACTAAAAAATATATCCTAGCAGCAAACACGAATACAAAATTAGTGTTTGCTGCTAGTCTAATCTAGTCTAATCTAGTCTAAATAAACTAATCTAAATAAAATATTATGAACATAAATAAAACTTCCTTGCTCTTTATCTTTCTTGCAATTGGGGGTCTTAATTTCTCCCTGGCAGCCCAAGACGACTCTCCAAAAGAGGAGGCCATGAAACCCCAAATGAGCGAGTTTTGGACTCCCAAAGCCAGTGTTGTGACTCCTGGAAATTCCTCTTCCAATGCCAGCATGTCGCCTCCTTCCGATGCCATTGTATTGTTTGATGGCAAAAATCTCAAACAATGGACAAATCAAAAAGGAGAACCCGCCAAATGGGATCTCAAAAAAGGCTCTATGATAGTAAACAAAAAACATGGAGATATTCAAAGTAAGCAGGAATTTGGCGATTTTCAATTGCATATAGAATGGTGTGTTCCTGCCAATATCAGAGGGGAAGGGCAATCTCGTGGCAATAGTGGTATATTCTTGCAAAACAGGTACGAAATACAAATCCTCGACAGCTACAACAACCAGACCTATGTAAACGGACAGGCCGCAAGCATCTACAAGCAAGCTGCGCCCCTAGCAAATGCCATGCGCAAACCTGGAGAATGGAATGTTTATGATATTATTTATGCCGCCCCCACATTTACTAAAGACGGAAAATATCGTACGCCCCCAACAGTTACCATACTTCACAATGGGGTATTGGTTCAAAACAATACCTCCATACTTGGCACTACACAATACATAGGATTTCCCCAAATAAACCCTCACGGAAAAGCTCCCATACGACTGCAATCGCATGGAGATCCCAGCGAACCTATTGCTTTTAGGAATGTATGGATACGCGAATTGTAGTGTTTACATTAATTTATTGTTGGCTTATTGTTGGCTTATTGTAAGCCTATTAACTCGCAAAAAGTAGAATAAAAGTAGTGCTCATATTATCTTAATAAAACATAATGTACTTATAACGTACCTAGTATTTTTAGTCTTAAAATTATATTTCCTAGTTTTGCTCAAGAGGGATTATAAAAATTAGATTTTTCGACGCTGTCAAGGGTGATAATGAAGGGAGTTTGCCATTGCAAATTGCCAAATTAGAATCCCGTAGACAAGGAAGAAAGAGCAATTTATAGAAGTCCCGTCAATATAATTGATTAAATAAAGAATAAATTATTAAGGTATGAAAACAAAGTGTGTAAGTGTTTTGTTGGCTTGTGCAATGACTCTTGTCAATGCACAAACCAACAATGGCGAGACTAAGATGGATGCATATATAAGTGCATTGATGGGTAGAATGACCATAGAAGAGAAAATTGGTCAGCTAAATCTTCCTGGTGCTGGCGACATCACTACCGGACAAGCAAAGAGTAGCGATATTGCAGAAAAAATAAAAACAGGGCAAGTTGGTGGTCTTTTTAACATCAAGGGAGTAGAAAAAATAAGAGACGTACAGAGCCTTGCCGTAGAAGAGAGTCGCCTGAAAATTCCCCTGCTCTTTGGAATGGATGTTATACATGGCTACGAAACTGTATTCCCAATTCCCCTAGGCTTGTCGTGCTCCTGGGATATGGCTGCTATTGAGCTGTCGGCACGCATAGCTGCCATAGAAGCTAGTGCCGATGGTATTTCTTGGACTTTTAGTCCCATGGTAGATATTTCCAGAGATCCTCGCTGGGGGCGCGTATCGGAAGGCAATGGAGAAGATCCATTCCTTGGGGCAGAAATTGCCAAAGCAATGGTGCGCGGCTATCAGGGAACAGGCGATAAGGCATTCAGCTCTAATTCCAACATCATGGCCTGCGTAAAGCATTATGCGCTCTATGGTGCTGGCGAAGCTGGACGCGACTACAATACGGTAGATATGAGTCGCCAACGTATGTTTAACGAATATATGCTACCCTATAAGGCTGCCGTAGAAGCTGGCGTGGGCTCTGTTATGGCTGCATTCAACGAGGTAGATGGAGTTCCTGCAACTGCCAACAAGTGGCTTATGACTGATCTCCTGCGCCATCAATGGGGATTCAAGGGATTTGTGGTAACTGATTATACTGGTATCAACGAAATGGTAGATCATGGAATTGGGGACCTACAAACAGTGTCGGCGCGTGCACTCAATGCAGGAATTGATATGGATATGGTAGGCGAAGGATTTCTGTCTACTCTTAAAAAATCATTGGACGAAGGAAAAATAACGCAAGATGAGATAAACTTGGCGTGTCGCCGCATACTGGAAGCCAAATACAAATTGGGCCTTTTCAGCAATCCATACAAATATTGCGATTTAGATAGGGCTAAAAAAGAAATATACACCCCTGAGCATAGAGCTATTGCTCGTAAAATTGCCTCCGAAAGTTTTGTTTTACTCAAGAATGAAGGCAATGTATTGCCCTTGCAAAAAACGGGAACTATTGCTGTAGTGGGACCATTGGCAAATACTCGATCCAATATGCCTGGTACCTGGAGCGTGGCTGTAGACCTGTCCAAGCCTCAAACATTAATAGAGGGATTGGAAACTATTGTTAAAAATAAGGCTAAGATTATTTATGCAAAGGGAAGCAACCTCACTGCCGACGCTGTTTTGGAACAAAGAGCAACAATGTTTGACAGGGAACTAGGACGAGACAATCGTTCGGACGAAGAACTGATAAAAGAGGCATTGGAAGCAGCAGAAAATGCAGATATTATCGTTGCCGCTCTTGGCGAATCTTCCGAATTTAGTGGAGAATCGAGTAGCCGCAGCGATATAAGTATTCCCGATGTACAACAAAAACTCCTCAAAGAACTCCTCAAAACAGGTAAGCCTGTGGTTTTGGTCTTGTTTACAGGTCGCCCTCTAAGTATAAGCTGGGAAAATGAAAATGTGCATGCCATACTTAATGTGTGGTTTGGAGGTAGTGAGGCTCCTGCGGCTATTGGTGATGTCTTGTTTGGCGATGTGAATCCTAGTGGGAAACTTACCACAACTTTCCCCCAAAATGTTGGTCAAATACCCATTTTCTACAACCATAAAAATACGGGCCGCCCACTGGCTGATGGCAAATGGTTTGAAAAGTTTCGCAGCAATTATATTGATGTAAGCAACGAGCCCCTATATCCTTTTGGATATGGACTGAGTTATGCCAAATTTGAATACAGCGATATAAAATTGAGCGCAAACACCATCGATGCTAATGGAGAGCTCACTGCAAGCGTCACCATAAGCAATGAGGCTGGAGTAGATGGGGCAGAAGTTGTGCAGCTATATATTCGTGATTTGGTAGGTAGCGTGACTCGCCCAGTAAAAGAACTCAAGGGTTTTGAAAAAATATTCCTCAAAGCTGGAGAATCCAAAATGGTGAGCTTCAAGATTACTCCTGAGATGCTAAAGTTCTATAACTATGATCTGCAATATGTATTTGAACCTGGCGATTTTGATGTCTTTGTGGGTGGCAATAGTCGTGATGCAAAGTCGGCAAGGTTTGTGTTGAAATAAGGCAGCACTTACAATAATTTACTCTACACCGGGTAGGCTTGCAGAAACGGACAATCGTGGGGCATAAAAGCCCAAATTGTAAATCAATAATTCGTGGCTGGGATTATTGCCTCCCAAATGAATAGTGCAAGAGAGACTGCGCACTTCAAAGCCCAAAGGGAAGCGAAGAGGCAGCAAAAATTGTTCCTTAGAATTTATTTTTGACTTGGCAGTGAATATTTTTTCTTCTTCTAAAGAGTAGGTGTGTGCGCTGAAACTTACATCGGCGCTCATTCCTTCTCTCCAAGCCATCACATCAAAGCGCAATTCGTAGCTCTCACTATGAACTGTGGATGCACTGTCACTGACTATATACAGCTTATTTAAATCATGATAGGCTGCAGTAAGCAAGGTATTTAATGGGTAATTCCAGAAAGGAATCATCTGAAAAGAGAACATTCGGGCCTGCTCTTCTCTTGTTATCTCTGCTTGTAGGCTGTCGGATTCTACTGAATAGCGGGCCTCCAAACGGCTGCAAATATTCAGATATTTTTCCAAATATTGCCCATACCAATACATAGAGGTGTCGAACTCTGCCATGCTCACCCCGTGCTTTTTGTAGACCTGATTGTAAAATTCTTTTTTCTTTTCAGCATTATTCCCAAAAGCACCGTAGTCTCGATCTACAATGGCATCGGCCAAGTAAAAATCATACAGAATATCCTCCATCTTATCATCTGGCAAGACCCAAGAGGGTCTGGTGCTACAAGATAAAAAGAAAAATAAAAATAGTGCTAATATAAAATATTTAAGACTCAATGCTAGTAATTTCCATGCCTTTTGACAAGGTGTTTCTATAAAACAAGAGTAGCACGGCTATACCTACACTGATAGCTGCATCTGCCACATTAAATATGGGACTGAAGAAAATGAACTCATCGCCCCCCCAAGAAGGAACCCATGAGGGCCATGAGGTACGTATCAGAGGGAAATAGAACATATCAACCACCTTGCCCTGAAGCCAGGTAGAATAACCTCCTCCTGCGGGCATAAAGCTGGCTAGCTGTCCATAGCTGGAATCAAAAACTACCCCATAAAAAATGGAATCTATAATATTGCCCACTGCTCCTGCAAAAATAAGCGAGATACATACTATGTAAGGTAAAGGATAATCACGTCTAATGAGCAAATATAAATAATATAAAAGACCCGTAGATGCAATAATCCTAAAAATCGAAAGAAAAGTCTTATCCATCAATTCTATGCCATAGCCCATTCCATTATTTTCTATGAAGTATAGATAAAACCAGTCGGCTATTTTGATATTTTCATAGAGCATGAAATTGGTTTTAATCCAAATCTTCAATATCTGATCTGCCAAAATAACCAACACGACAACAAGCGATGCCCAAAATACCTTAGGAAACTTCATTCAATATATTAATAAATTTTATAAAAAGACATTCTATAGAAGCTCTCTTTACTTTTGATTGTTCTTTGCTTCAATGCTCAAAGTGGCATGCGGAACAGCTCGCAATCGCTCCTTGGGAATCAATTTTCCCGTTTCTCGACAAACACCATAGGTCTTGTTTTCTATGCGTACCAAAGCTCCTTGCAGACTTTGTATAAACTTCATCTGCCTTTGTGCCAAACGACCAGCCTCTTCTTTGGAAAGTGTTGCCGCTCCTTCTTCTAAGACTTTAAAAGTGGGGGAGGTGTCGGTTACATCGTTTCCATCAGAATTCATTAGGGTAGCTTTAAGCAAATCGTAATCCTTCTTTGCAGTACCTAACTTGTCGTTTATTATAGCTCTGAACTCATTGAGTTCGCCTTCTGAGTATTTTGTTTTCTCATCCATGGCTTTTTTTTTTTTTTAATTAAGTGCCCAAAATTAGTCTTTTATATCTTAGATTACAAATAAATCGTCATAATTCGGTTCTTAAATCTTTTCCACCTGAACAAACAACTGAAACTCATCAAAATCCAGACATTCTCCCTCTGTTAGCGGGCATATTTCTATATCACTTGCCAAAATTTGCTTCGCTATATAGCTTTTGAACTCTTCAAATGCTGCATCTGTCAAGTTATTGGCTTGCACTTTGACTTTTATTTTATCAACAATTTCCAAACCCGTAGCTTTGCGAATGTTCTGTATGCGATTGACCAGCTCTCGTGCCAAACCTTCGCGACGAAGCTCTTCCGAGATATTGATGTCTAAGGCTAGGGTCAAGCGGCCCTCATTGGCAACCAAGCATCCAGGTATATCTTCTGAAATAATTTCTACATCTGCCAAGCTTATTTCTGCAGTTTGCCCAGATACCTGCACTGTATAAACGCCTTCCCTCTCAAGTTCTGATATTGCCGACTGATCCATTTGGGCAACTGCCAAGGCCAATTCTTTCATAATCTTGCCATAACGAGGTCCTAACTTCTTAAAATCGGGTTTTATGCGTTTTACCAATATGCCATCGGCATCATCAATAAACTGAATCTCCTTAACATTCACCTCGTTGAGAATCAAATCCTGAATAGCCTCAATAGCTTCCTTTTGTTGGGCATCCACAAGGGGAATCATTATCTTCGACAGGGGCTGGCGCACCTTGATGCTTACTTTGCGGCGCAGGGCCAAAACCATAGACGATAGACTTTGGGCTATCTTCATATGCTCTTCGAGTTTTTTGTCTATCAATTCGGTTTTGCAAACGGGGAAGTGTGACAAATGAACCGACGCTACATTTTCTCTTTTGCTTATAGCTATTAAATCGCAAAACAATTTGTCGGAATAAAATGGTGCAATGGGAGCCATCAGCTTGGCTACTGTTTCCAAGCAAAGATAGAGAGTTTGATAGGCCGAAAATTTGTCCTTATCCATCGTGCCTCCCCAAAAACGCTTCCTATTGAGGCGCACATACCAATTGCTCAAATGATCGTTCACAAATTCCGAAATTGCTCGACTTGCACGGGTAGGTTCGTAGCTTGCATAATACTCGTCGACCTCCAAAATTAAGGTGTTGAGTAGCGATATAATCCACTGGTCTATCTCGGGTCTATCACTTGGCACTATTTCTTTTTCTGCCTTATTGTCTGCTTGATTATCAAAGCCTTCAAATCCATCGACATTGGCATAGAGGGCAAAAAAAGAATAGGTATTGTACAGAGTGCCAAAAAATTTACGCCTAGCCTCTTCAATACCTTCGGTATCAAACTTTAGGTTGTCCCAAGGGGAAGCATTGCTTATCATATACCAGCGCAAGGGGTCTGAACCATACTGCTCAATAGCTTCAAAAGGGTCTACGGCATTGCCCAAACGCTTACTCATCTTATTGCCTTTCTTATCCAAAACCATGCCGTTGGAAATAACTGCCTTAAATGCCACATTGTCGAAAATCATACAGCCCAAGGCATGCAAGGTAAAGAACCATCCACGGGTCTGATCCACTCCTTCGGCAATAAAATCGGCAGGATACACAGTCTCCGAATTGTTTTTGGGATTGTCAAATACTTCCTTATTCTCGAAAGGATAATGGATTTGTGCATAGGGCATGGCTCCCGAATCAAACCAAACGTCAATAAGATCGAGCTCGCGGCGCATGGGATTGCCATCCTTAGAGGCAAGGATTATATCGTCTACATAGGGGCGGTGTAGGTCTATTTTATTGTAATTTTCTTCGGACATCAGATTTACTTCAAAGCCCTCAAAAGGCATCTTGTCCATAAGGCCTGCGGCAATGGATTTTTCCATTTCCGCATACAGTTCGGCAAGCGAACCTATGCAAATCTCTTCTGTGCCGTCTTCGGTGCGCCAAATGGGTAGCGGCGTTCCCCAATAGCGACTGCGACTGAGGTTCCAGTCCTGAAGGTTTTCCAGCCACTTGCCAAAGCGACCTGTTCCTGTAGACTCTGGCTTCCACTTGATTGTATTGTTGAGCTCTATCATACGCTCCCTTGCGGCGGTGGTACGTACAAACCAGCTATCTAAGGGATAATAAAGCACGGGCTTATCGGTTCTCCAACAATGGGGATAGCTGTGTGTATATTTCTCTATTTTAAATGCCAAGTTCTGCATCTTAAGCATCACACAAAGATCTACATCTAGCGAGGGATCGCTGTCTGAAAGCTTGTCGTCGTAGGCGTTTTTTACAAAACGGCCTGCATATTCTTTATATAGGCCTACATTCATATTGGCCTTTACAAAATCGGCATCAAGGTCTTCTATTTTAAAATACTTGCCCGCCAAATCGACCATAGGTCTTTGGTTTTGTTCTTTGTCGAGCAGCATAAGTGGGGGTACGCCCTTGGCTTTTGCCACCCTGTCGTCGTCGGCTCCAAAGGTGGGTGCTATGTGCACAATACCAGTGCCGTTTTCGGTAGTCACAAAATCGCCAGTGATTACTTTGAAAGCTCCTTCTCCAGTATTTATCCATGGTATAAGTTGCTCATACTCCATACCTTCCAAATCTTGTCCCATCCATTCGCCGACTGTCTGAAATGGTATAAGCTTGTCGCCAGCTTTAAAATCTTCCAAGGCCAAATCAGCAGCTTTAGCATTGAATAGTGATGCCACCAAATCCTTGGCAACAATGCCTGTCATTGGCATTCCAGTATAAGGATTATAAGTCCTTACTGCTACATAGGAGATATTTGGGCCAAGGCAGAGTGCGGTATTGGATGGCAGTGTCCATGGGGTTGTTGTCCATGCCAAGAAATAGGCATCTCCCCAAGTGCTCATCTCGGGCTTTGGCGATTTTATCTTAAACTGTGCTATGCAAGTAGTGTCTTTGACATCTTTATAGCATCCTGGCTGATTGAGTTCGTGGGTGCTTAGCCCCGTTCCTGCTGCTGGCGAATAAGGCTGTATGGAGTATCCCTTATAAAGCCGCTCTTTGGAGTGTAGCTGTTTCAACAACCACCAAAGGCTCTCTATATAGCGGCTGTCGTAGGTTATGTAAGGGTTTTTCATATCTACCCAGTAGCCCATTATGCGTGTGAGGTCTTCCCATTCTTTGGTGTATTTCATTACATCTTTGCGGCAAGCAGCATTGTAATCTGCTACGGAGATGCTTTTTCCAATATCCTCCTTGGTGATGCCCAAGGCTTTCTCAACACCTAGTTCTACGGGCAATCCGTGAGTATCCCATCCGGCTTTGCGCTCTACCAAATAACCTTTCATGGTCTTGTAGCGGCAAAAAATATCCTTAATCGAACGGGCTATTACATGGTGTATGCCAGGCATGCCGTTGGCAGAGGGTGGCCCCTCGTAAAATACGAACGACTCTGCTCCTTGACGTATCTCCAAACTTTTTTGGAAAATTTCGCCCTCGTCCCAGCGCTTGAGTATCTCTTTGTTGATGTCTGAAAGATTTAATCCCGTATATTCAGCGAATTTATTGCTCATGATGCCATTTTTTATAAGTCTTTTTTTAAAAGCAGGCACAAAGATATGGAAAAATCAATTGATAAAGCAAAATATTGCGCACGTTTTTAAATGCTTGCCATAGCATTGGCAGGTTTCTAAATGTTTTATAATTGCCTTGCCACATCTGTGGCAAGGCAATTATAAGAGAAGTTAAAGTTTTTTTTGATAAGATTAAAGCTTCCCTAAGACTATTTCTTCAATACAATCTTTTTGGCAAGTGTTCCTTTATCTGTTACTACTCTTACCACATATATGCCAGCAGCATACGCGCTCATATTGACATCCAGATTGGTAGAATTAATATTTTCTTGCGAAATAATCTGGTTTCCACCAGCGGCATACACACGCATGCTCTCGATTCTCTCGGTTCCATTAAGCGATGCAATAGAAAGAATACTATTGTTTACAGCTACCGAAACTTCGGTTTGTGTCAATGCTACTTTTTTGATACTTGTTAAGTCGCTTAGTTCCAAAATAAAACCTGTCAGCACCTCTCTCACTGCTCCTCCATAACCTGCTGGCATAAGGCATTGACCAACAATCGTATTTCCATCGGCCGACATGCCACGAGCAGCTATATAGCTAGCTCCATCAGGAATTTCATAGTCGTAGTTGATTTTAAGAAAGTTTTCTAAGGTAGACAGCTCTCCATTGTCAAGAACAACCGTGCTCGAATAGCTTTGTCTTGTGGCAACAATCATCGCTCTGCTTCCATCGTCCGTAATACCCAAAACATTGGCAGATTTAAAACCTTCATTTATAGGGTAAAATTTCTTTCCTTCTTCGAGGCTCCAAATAAAAGGTATGCCCGCAACTTCACGCCCGTCTGCATCTACACCTAAATCTGAAGCTCCTACATACTTTCCATTGGCACTGACAAACACCGAGCTTACATGGCTTGTTCCCAAACGAGTAATCACTCCATCGTGCCACACCACTGGGCTTTTTTCGTTTGTGTAATAATCTCCGTATTCAGAGCTTACAAAAGCTTCATAAAGAGCCCATCCTGCTGCCACTCTTCCATCGTCCGACACAGACCAAGCGTTAGCTCCTTGCCCTGCGCTTGTTGCATTGGGTGTTGGCACTTGCTCTAAGGCTGTAATAGAGGCTCCATTGTCTCTCCATGCCACAGCAGTAGACGTTCCTGCGGCATAGGGTTGGCTGCTCTCTGTGATTCCTACAATCGTATTTCCATCGCCAGAAATACCCGAAGCATTGGATGTTTCATAATTAAAATACTCCGAATCTTCTAGTTTTGCCAAAGTAGTGAACACTCCATCTTTATACATGCAAGGCATTTCTCGAGAGCTCTCAGCTCCATTGCTGCCAATATGGGTAGTGTTAGGATCATAGTATGTCCCTACAATAGTGCCATCGTTACTGACATCGTATGCCGCAAATCTTTTTGAGACTTTCCCGTCCCTAAGCACTTCTGGTCCTTCGATAATGGTAGTTGTGCCTGCTACAATGTCTACCAAGAAGCTATTGTCGGAACTTGTGGTGCCAGTAGCATAGCGACCATTGCTCGAGATAGAGGATATAACACCGCCAATGATTCCTTGGCCCTCCAAAAGAGTGAACTGAGCCTTTTTTTGGGATATACCAACTTGAGACACTAAAACGAGTGCCACAATAATGAAATGGGTAAAATGTTTCTTCATATAGAATTAAAATTATTTAATTAATAATATACAAATTAAGATATAAAAAAATTAAAAAGCAAATTCTAAGCCGAATTATTCATTTATTTTGTTTTACTTTGTTGGAAAATATAAAATTAAAATAATTCAATATGAAACAGACAATTACCGTTTTAACTTTCTTTCTGTTTTTCGCAATTGCTTATTCAAGCGCACAAAACAAACTATTAATTCTCGAGGAGCTGCCCGGCGGCATTGCTTTAGATGTGTCTTCTAATGGTCGCTACGTTTGTGGCGACGACAACAATGTAGGATTTCTTTGGAGCGAAGAGGCTGGACTTGTAAAACTTTCTTTCCAATTCCCATCAAGAGCAATGGGAGTTTCAGACGACGGACTTGTAGTTGGTACCTTTCTCGACTCCTCAATGCTTATGCAAGAAGAGATCTTAATGGCTGCTGGCTACTGGAAAGAAGGGCAATGGACTAGTCTAGGACTTTTGCCCGAAGACGGAATTTTAGTCAAAAATGGCAGCCACGCCAATGCAATTACTGCCGACGGCAATACCATCGCTGGTCAGCTGCATTCGAGCATTCGATTTGGATTTAAGGCAGAGCCTGTGCTATGGCAAGAAGGTATTTACTCCAAACGACTAGAGACCCAAGATAGGGGAGGAGGATCCATCTTGCGGATGTCCGACGATGGCAAGGTTTTTGGCGGATGGGTAGCTCCCGCATATACACATCAACCAGTGGTGTGGACCGAACAAGGCAAGGAGCTTCTTACCCTGGATGGAAAAGAAATTAACGGCGAAGTCACCAATATCAGTGCCAACGGAAAATATGCTTCCCTGAGTATGTCCAGTCAATCGGCAGTTTATGATATTGAAGAAAAAACATTTATTTACCCTGGAAAGCATTCTGGCACCTCTTTTTCTTTTTGTGCTGGGGTTTCCAACGATGGGTTCATTATTGGTTATAGCCAAATGGGGATCCTTTCGCCTAAAAAATATGGATTCGTTTATTCTGAACAAATGGAATTTTTGGACTTTGAAGAATTTGTCCGCACCAATTTGAAAGACATTATCATTCCTTCAAATTTTACTTTCAATGCACCTAGGGATATATCTGCCGATGGCAAGACCATCGTTGGAGACGGCTTTATGAATGGACAACTTTACCCTTGGGTTATAAAAATTGACAACAATTTTGTACAATGCAACAAACCATCTAAGCTTACTTATAGCCTTTCTGATCTTACTTCCCTGAATATGAAATGGGAGAAACCAAAAACCAGTAGCGACAATGCTGTATCTCTAATAGGATACAATATTTACAAGAATGGCACAAAAATAAATGATACACCCATAGAAAGCGAAAGCTTTGCCGAGCAAGATCTAGTTTTTGGCATACACTCTTATAGTGTCAGTGCCCTCTGGAGCAATGGATGCGAATCTAGCCTCTTAGACCCCATAGTAGTAGCCGTTGCCGACAATTACGACCTTCCGTTTTTCGAGGATTTTAGTTCTGCCAGCTATACAGACAATTTTTGGCAAGGAAGTCCTAGTGAAAATTGGGGCATCAGTAACATTCACGGGCAAGATGCTCCCTGTGCAGAGTTCAGATCTAGCCTTATCACAAACTATTCGCACTCCTTGGTATCAAAAAAACTTGATGCAACAAGTTTTTCCGAACTACAATTGACTTATGATATATACTTTGAGCATTTTTCAAAAACAACTTTGGAACAAATGGGCGTGGAGATATTCGACGGTGTAGAATGGATAGAAGTAAAAACCTACACCAATCAAGGTGGCGATTTCAATTGGAAAAACGAGGTGATAGACATTTCTCAATTTGCAGGCAAAATGATCAACCTTCGCTTTAGAGCTCACGGAGAAAACTGTTATAATATTGTTTATTGGGCTATCGACAACATAAGAGTTTTTAATCCCAGCACCAAACCAAGCATATATGCACCAGCGAGCTTATTCACCCTCTTGAGTGAAGACAAAAAAGTCATAGACCTCAGATGGACAAACCCCGATGGAAGCATTCCTCTCACCTACTGCGAAGCCCCCTTGGGAAGCGTCAGCAACGAGGGTGTCACCTTTATTGCCATAAATCAATTCACCCCAAGCGACCTAGTCCCCTTTCAAGGCGCAGTAATGGAAAAAGTTTCATTCCATAGTCACCGCCAAGGCAATGGCAAAGCTGCCGAATTTAAACTCTTAGTATATGAAGATGGGGTCAAAAAATATGAGCAGGAAGTATTCGATGTAAACACAATGGCGTGGAATGATGTCGTATTAACAAGCCCCTTTACCATCGACGCAAGCAAAACCCTACAATTTGGCTTTGAAATAAAACATGCTGCCGACGATGCTCCCTTGGCAAGAGATACCTCAGACTTGGGCTTTGACAAAGGGAACTTGTTTTCTGAAGATAATGGTGTCATATGGCAATCTCTATACCAGCACGGTCTCAGGGGAAACTGGGCCATCACAGGCCATTTGACCCTACCAGATAGCGAAATGCAAGAAAATAGTTTAGATCTCCTGGGCTACAATGTCTTTCGCAATGGCATAAAGATAAACGAAAAATTAGTCAAATCGCAATTCTATTTCGACAAGAAAATCCAAGGAAACAACCATTGCTACACAGTAAATGCTGTTTTTGAACAAACTTGGCAATCGGAACAATCGGAGCCCTCTTGCATCAATTTTACATCCACCGATAAGGTAAGAAACGGAGTCACTGCAATTGGCATATTTCCAAACCCTGTGAAGGCTGGGGGAAGCATCAAAATAATTGGTGTAGAAGAAAATGGATTATTCAATGTTAGGGTCTTTGATTCTCGAGGAACTCTTTTAATAGAACAAAGCTTGTCGTCTGAAAACAACACACTAAAAATGCCTGACGCAAAAGGTATGTACGTTATTAGAATTAAGACTGCACAAGAAACAATAAGCAAAAAAGTGACTTGTAACTAATTTGCAAAAATAGCACAATTCACAATCCAAAGGCTGCCCCACTTCTGTGAGGCAGCCTTTGGCATAACATAGAGGTTTTCTATAGTTGCGAGCTCGAATGGACAAAGAAGCAGCAGCATACAGAACAAGAGATGCCTGAGCCTCCCTTGATTTGTTTATTCTCTTCGGGGGTATTGCGCTGAATAGCAGCAGGTGCAAAATTTTATAAGGACTCATGCCAAAAGCCCCTATATTTTGGTGTAAACCTCTAGCGTAACTGTCTATTATTATGGAGTCTTAGAGCCTTTATTCACAAACCTCATAGCCTCGCCAATCCACAATACGGCAGAAGTGCCAACAATGATTATTGCCCAGTCTTTGGCAAGTAGGGGAACTGTTCGGAAGACTTCTCCTCCAAATGTAACAATAAGAAACTGACCAATGAGAATAAGTGCTGCAACTACCAAAAATCCCTTACTTTGCTTCAAGCCATGTAGCGCCGATTTTCCTGTAGCAAATGCTTTGGCATTGAATAAGTTCCAAAATTGTAGCATAACAAAGATGGTAAAAAACTTAGACAAATCGTAAGCACTGATTGGCCCATCCTTTCCATAGTAATAGAGCAGTCCTAGTAGCAGGGCTACAAAAGAGAGACCTACAAAGAGAATATTTTTACGCATGATGGGAGTGACAATAAAGTCGGTATTCTTTCGAGGTTTATTCTGCATTACTTCCTCGTTGGGAGGCAGTGATGCCAGTGCGCCAGCAGCGAAAGTATCCATAATGAGGTTTACCCAAAGCATTTGTGTGACTGTTAGGGGCAGTTCCTCGCCAAAAATGGAGCCTAAGAACACAAGGAGGAGGGCCGCCACATTGATGGTGAGTTGAAAGAGAATAAAACGCTGTATATTTTGGTACAATGATCGTCCCCACATTACTGCAGTTGCAATGCTATTGAAGGAGTCGTCGAGGAGTGTAATGTCGCTTGCTTCCTTGGCAACAGAAGTTCCCGTACCCATGGAAAGGCCTACGTGGGCATAGTTTAGTGCTGGAGCATCATTTGTACCATCGCCCGTAACGGCAACAATTGAGCCCGCTTGCTGTAGAAGTTGCACCAAGCGCTGCTTGTCGGTGGGGCGTGCTCGGCACATTATTTTAAGTTTTTGTACGCGCAAGGCTGCCTCTTGGTCGCTCAGTGCCTCAAAGTCGGTTCCGACAATGATATTTTCGTCTGTGTCCTCAGGCTTCCATACACCTATTTGTCGCCCAATTTCCTTGGCAGTAGCAGAAGTATCGCCCGTAACGATTTTTATATCAATACCTGCATTCATACATTTTAGTACTGCCGCGGGCACATCTTCGCGAACAGGATCGGAGATGGCAGCAAAGCCAGAGAAGATAAGTCCTTCTGCAGCGAGACTTTCAATAGATGACTTATCATTGAGCTCTACATACTTGTAAGCAAAACCTAGGGTTCGCATGGCTTGATTTTGATAATCCAAAAGACGTTGTTCTATATTTTTTTGCTCCTCAGCAAAGGGGCACATATCTTGGGTCTTGGAAATATCACTGCATTTACCTAAAACAATCTCAGGAGCTCCTTTTACAAATAATACCCTCTTGGAGAGCCTTGGAGAGTCTATGATTGTTGCCATATACTTGCGCTCGGTAGAGAAGGTGAGCTGCTGAACAATTTCGGCATTTTCACGAATGTCAAGGTAATTGACGGATTGCTTGTGCAACCATAGCAATAGGGCAGCTTCAGTAGGATTGCCAAGACCTCTTAGCTTCTTGGGGTCGGAGTAATCGAGAAAGGCAGTAGAATTGACCGATATATTTTCTTTGATCAATAAGCTTGCCTCATTGTCGGATAATACTTGATTGTCAATGGCATAAAAATTTGTTTCATGCACTGTCATCTGATTTTGTGTGAGTGTGCCTGTCTTATCTGTACAAATAACGGTAGTAGCTCCCATGGTTTCGCAAGCGTGCATTTTGCGTACCAAGTTGTTGGTCTGAAGCATGCGGCGCATACTCATTGCTAAACTAAGAGTCACACTCATAGGAAGACCTTCGGGAACGGCAACTACAATAAGGGTAACGGCAATCATAAAGTACGAAAGCACCTTTGCGGCGAGGTCTACAGAGATCCACGAGGAGGCATCGAGGGGGTTTACTCCGAATGCAAGGCCCACAGCCGCCAATAGTATAAAGGAGAGGAATCCAAAACCCATCCACTTCAGCCAGCTGCCTTCTTCAATAATTTTGGGCATCTCTTTTTTCTTTCCTGCCAATTCGTATCCGCCATATATGATGGGTGCCCATACCTTGGTCAGGGCAACTAGGGTCGACAATATGCAGGCTCCCAAGAGCCCCAATTGTCCTAGCTGGGGAACTTCGATAGAGGGGTCAAAGAAAATTCCCTTGATAAAAAGTACTGTAAAGGTAAGAGCTGCCAAAGCAAGACCTACGAGCCCAATAAATTTGGCAAGTGCGTCAAGTTGCTTGTTTAGAGGCGTTTCTTCGCCAGTCATTTCGCTAGATTTCTCGGCTACCTTGCCATACTCAGTGGCATCACCTACGGCTCTTATTTCCATAATGCCATGCCCGTCCATTATCTTGGTGCCACGCATGGCCCAATTGGAAGGGTAGGTAGCTTCAGACTCAAAATGCTCAGGGACTGTTGTTTTGTCAATTATGGGCTCGCCCGTAAGACAAGATTCATCAATTTGCAGAGATACCGTTTCTAGGAGTTCGCCATCGGCAGGAACCTCTTCGCCAGTTTCTATCAATACAATGTCGCCCACCACAATTTCTTGTTTGGGAACTTCCACTACATTGCCATTGCGTATTACCTTTATGAGGGTATCGTCGTTTACTTGGTTTAGTACATCAAACTTTTTATTGGCACTCATTTCAAACCAAAAGGATACTCCAGTAGCAAGAAAAATGGCACAAAAAATCCCTATCGTTTCGGTATACTCATTTTGTACAAATGAGATTCCTAAGGAAAGAAATGCTGCAACAAGTAGTATGCGGATAATGGGATCTTCAAATTTTTCTAAAAAGAGCTTCCATAGGGGAGTCTTCTTGGGCGGTGTTAGTATGTTGGCTCCATGTTTGGTGCGGCTTTCTTGCACCTGCTCAGAGGAGAGCCCATCTAAATGTTTTTTATGTTCCATTGAAATAAATTATAAATTACTTTTGTAAGAGTCGAATTTATGGGGATGTGTCTTAATTACCCGCAGATTGATCACCCAAGCTACCTCACAAAGTTAGTATAAATTTTAGCCTCTTGTTCGGGGATGGGGATGTGTATTTTTCCTAGCTCCACCACCTTCATGAGCCACGACATATTTTTGCCCAATACGCGCATAATTTGTACACCCTCTTCATCCTGCTTGGCTTCCTCTGCCACACGCCCATGAATGACATTCCAATAGTTGGAAGTTGGCATAAACATTTCGGCATATTGTATGTAGTGGTTCAGCTGCTCGAAGGTGGGTAGGCCTCCAGAACGCCTCACAGCCACAACGCTGGCTCCAACCTTATGCCTAAAAAGCCCTCCATTGGCAGAAGCTACATAAAAAGCCCTGTCAAGAAAGGATTTCATAGTACCTCCCATAGCTGCCCAGTGTACGGGAGATCCTAAAAGTAGTCCGTCGGCCTGCTTGATCTCCTGTATCCACTCATTTACACTGTCAGCAAAGATGCATTTCTCGTCTTTGCTTTTACTGCAGTTTCCACAGGCCATACATCCGCGGATGTTTTTGTTGCCTACCTGAATGATTTTAAATTCAATGCCTGCCTTCTCAATTTCATCTCCCACATAGCGGAGTGCTTGGTAGGTATTGCCCAATCCGTTGGGACTTCCGTTGAATGCTACTACTTTCATGCTTTTTTATATTTTTATCTTTGATTTTGTAAGCGAAGCTCAGTATTATCGTATTGCATAACATTGAGGGTTTAAAATTAGGGAAATAAATTTAATACGAAAGATATTTCACAGTATTTATTTAAAATCATTGTTTAAAAGGCAGAAAGCTGTTGACCAAAATGGCAACAGCTTTCTTAATATAATTGAGTTTATGGACACTTAATTGATCCAGCCCTCATTTTGAATGATATTTCTATTCATTTCTATTTCCTTTTGTGGAATAGCCCATTTGTAGAAGTGCTCGCCTCCCCAAGAATAGGGGGCTGTTACGGTTCCCCAAATTTCCTTTATTCCATTGCCGGGGGCAAATTTCTGCTCTCTCCATGTGCCCCAACGCAGTTCGTCGAAGAAAGACTGACCTTCCAAAGCCAATTCCCAGCGTCTTTCATTGCGAATGCGTTCTCTCATATTTTCTTGAGTCGACACATAAGTAGGCAGGCTGGCATCTGTTGATTGCAGTGGAGGCACTCCAACTCTGGTGCGAATAAGATTGACCATATCGATAGCTTCTTGCGCAAAACCTTGCTCGTTGATTGCCTCAGCCAACAATAAAAGTACATCGGCATAGCGTATCAAAGGTTGATCGGTGGGGCAATACGCTCTATTGGGTATTTCGCTGCCCCCTTCGGCCACCCATTTGCGCCATAGGTAGTAAAATTTGGTGTTGCTATCGGTGCGCAAATCGAAAGGAGCTTGATTTTCTACCCTATAAGGCCAGCGCAAAGTAACTGCTGTGGAAGCATTATTTACATATCCTACATATTGCGAATAGGGAGTGATGATGAGAGAAGTGAGTCGAGGATCTCTATTTTCGTAGGCCTGCCTTATCCTTTCTTCATTGCCATTAGGTAAGTAAAGCGACATATTTGCGCCTCTGGATTCGAAGACTTTAATTTCACTTTCTGTAATATTGTTGCGAAGAAAGTACACTGTCCTCTGAGAGGGAGTAAGCGAATTGTATCCTGGCAAATAGGTTTCCCAGTCAAAAGCTGATCCATCTTTGTTTTCAAAAGATTCTACAAAATCGGGGTGAGCCAAGAAGGTATTCCAGCAAGAGCCGAAGGAGCTGCGTGTGCCTAGGCGTAATTGAATGTCGGACCCCAAGCCACTGATACCTATATTCTGAACCGAAAAAATCATCTCGGCATGTTGTTCATTGGCCTCTTTGAATAGCTGTTTGTATTCTCCTTGATACAAAGAAGCTCCCCTTTTTTCTACTTCTTTAAAATCGGCTTCTGCCTCACTATATTTTTTTAGCCACATATATGCCTTCCCACGCAGGGCGTAGGCTGCACTTTTGCTAGCTCTTCCGTGTCCCACATTTCCTTTTACATAAATGTCGGGAAAGTTAGGCTCGTTGATACAATCGCTTAGGTCTTGTATGATTATCTCCCACACGGCATCCTCTGTTTCACGTCCCCTAGTAAGCTGCTCCAAACTTACGGGTTCTAAATAAACAGGTACACCCTTGTATACTTGGTTCAGATTGAAATAGAAGAACGCCCTTAAAAACTTACTTTCAGCCAATAGTCGTCCTTTCTTTTCGGGAGTTAGTGGACTCACTTTCTCTATATTCATAACAGCATTGTTGGCGCGATGAATACCCTCATAATGTTGTTTCCAATAGTCCGAAAACAACACATTGCCAGAGGTTATATTTCCACCAACTAGGGCTTGAATATCTCTGTTCATTGTAGAAACGCTATACTGGTCTAATTGCCATTGATGAAGCCCTACATGATTATTCCTTAACGTTTGATAAACACCTACAAGACCCAGATCTGTCATGCTCTCAGTGGTCCACATGGCCTCTGATCCAACCCTATTATATGGTAGTGTATTGAGAAGGTCATTTTCGCAAGCATAGAATGTGCTTGCAACAAACAGCATTGTAAAAAACTTATAAATATTATTTTTCATTTTTGTAAATTTAGAAGGTGATATTAATTCCAAAAGCGGCTTGTTTGAGTGTAGGGTAATTGCTATTTCCCCCCATTTCGGGATCTAAGCCAGGAAAAGAGGTGATAGTCAGTAAATTCTCACCCGAAAGATACATTCTGATTTGTTCGGTATGAAGGCGTTTGGCGATGTTGGTGGGTACTGAATAACCTAGGGTGAGGTTCTTGAGTTTTAAATAAGAGCCATCATACAGCCATCTCGAACTTGCTTGTGTATTTTGTCCATCCGCTTCGCTTAATTTTAGTCGAGGGTAAGAGGCATTAATATTATTGCGGGGGTCGCTGGCATCAGCAAAATCATAAAAATAGTGGTCTTTTTCCAGCATTTTACCTATCTGAGTTCCTGCGCGAGTATTTGAATTGTTGTATCCGTTTTCTAGCCAGTAGATTTCAAAGCCCGCTTGACCCGCCCAAATAAGGCTAAGATCGAAGTTTTTCCAACTTGCACTCATCTGCAAGCCAAAAGAATATTTGGGCATGTCGGAAGAGCCCGAAAAGCTTCTATCATAATTACTTCCATAAATTCCATCGCCATTGTTGTCGGCATAGATATAGTCGCCATACCAGATCTTATTTTCAGCTACGCTTTGGTTGGGCATAAATTTATAACCTTCGGCCATCATAGCTTTTAGCCAGTCCATATCTTGTGCAGTTCGGATCATTCCATCTGTTGGTCCTCCATGAATATTGATTGAGCCATCGGCATTGTTGTACGATCCACTTCCCTGATATACATCCAATAGGTAGTGTTCGTTCATTACATGTCCTTCCAGAACTCGCTTGTTGGATCCTGTGGATACATCGCCAATATTGGAGTAGTAATATTCCTTTCCATTGGGATCGGTGCGCCATTCCTCGATCAAGCCTCCTTTGTATTTACTCACCCTATTGTGGTTGTAGGAGAAATTGCCCGAAACAAAATAATTGACCTCTCCAATCTTATCCCTCCATCCGAGAGTGATTTCTAGCCCCTTGTTTTTTACCTCTGCTGTGTTTTTTACAGGCGCACTAATGAGTCCCATGCTCAGGTATACATCAGGAGCCGTGAGGATGCCATCGGTAATTTTTTCGTACATATCAACTTCAAGGCTCAATCTATTTTTCAAAAACGCGGCGTCAAAACCTATGTTTTTTACACTTGTAGCTTCCCACATGAGCATTTGGTTGGATATGTTTCCTGGGCGCAGGCCTGTTACCTGCAATCCATTAAAAGAATAGCCAACAGGGCCATATAGGGCTTGGTATTCATAGTTGCCTGGAGTCCATGTGTTTTCAACAAATCGTCCCACTTCGTTGTTCCCTAATTTACCCCAGGAGGCACGCAACTTCAAGTTTTCGACAAGGCTAACATCCTTCATAAAAGCCTCTTCAGAGAGCCTCCAACCTGCTGAGAAGGAAGGAAACATTCCCCATCGATAGTCTGAGTGAAAACGCGAAGAGCCATCGTACCTAAAATTTGCCTCCAATAAATAGCGCTGATTATAGGCATAATTTAAGCGACCAAACCACGAGCGAAGTCCCCAGTCGCTGGCATTACCTTTTATAGAAATCATTTCTGTGGCTGCATCAAATACGTATGCGTCTTTGTCGAACAAGCCTTTTTTGGTAGCCTCATGATCGTATTCAAAATAATAGGTTTCATTGTATCCCAATAGTGCCCCAATATCATGCTTGCTGTCTACAACAATATTGTATCGCAATAGGTTTTCGAGCGTGTATCGACTATTATTTTTGGTTTGATAAAATGTGGAAAGTTGTGATATATCTGTTGGCAGAGATACAATTTCACCAGTGCCGAATTTCACTCTTTCTCCTACCTCAGGATTGGTGTGGTCGTTTTTCTCTAAAAACTGTCGGGTATAGTTGAAATTAAAGTCCCAACTAAGACCTTTCATAGGACTTATTTTGCTGTAAATAGTGGTGTTTATTCTGCTTGTCTTATTTTCTCCAATACGATTGTTGATGAAGGTGAAGATATTATTGGCAGTTCCACTTTCTCCATCGGCCTCGGGGTAGCCATATTTCCCATTGTATCGGGGGTAGATGCCAGGGGTAGATTGTTTCGAGAAATTGAGGGCATCGGCATAATTGCCTATCTCTTTGTCGGTGATAGTTGCATAACTGCGAGTTCCCAATGTGAGCCATTTTTTGACATCGGCTTCCACATTTGCCCTGTATGAATATCTTTTTATTCCCGTGTTCTCAACTAGCCCTGGATTGTGCATGTATCCAGCAGAAAGCAGGTAGCGAGAATTGTTGCTTCCTCCATTGACCGAGATGCTTTGGTCGTTTACAAGATTGTTTTGATACAATTCTTCATTCCAATTTGTATTTGGAAACGCCACATAATTTGGAACGCCCAGCTCATTTTTTGCATTGGGGTTGGCACTGGCATTTCTCCAAGCATCAATTGTTGCGGCACTGAAAATTGGTTTGGCAAGAATGTTGGTGGCACTTTCGTTCATCAAATCCATATAAGTGGCATAGTCAGAAACAAACTCCAACAAATTTGCTGGTTTTGCCATTGAAAATATGCCATTGTAGGTAACACTCACCCTGTCCTTATTGCCTCTTTTGGTTGTTACCAATATAACACCATTGGCTGCCCTCGAACCATAAATAGAAGCAGAAGCAGCATCTTTCAAGATTGTAATAGACTCTATATCTTGCGGATTAATAGCGTCTAAAGTTCCCTCCATTCCATCGACTACTACAAGCGGGGAACTGACATTTAATGTGCCAATACCCCTCACTCTTATTGTAGCGCCATCTTCTCCGGGAGTGCCCTTGCCTTGTCGGATGCTGACTCCTGAACTAAGTCCTGCCAATGCTGTCGATACGTTTGTGATGGGTCTGTCGCCAAGTGATTTGGCACTGATAGACGAAATAGAACCTGTTAGATTCACTTTTTTCTGTGTACCATAGCCCACTACCACCACTTCTTCAAGTGCTTGAGTATCTTCTGCCAATTGAACATTTATGTTTGTTTTTCCATCTATGGCTTCTTCTTTTGTAAGAAATCCTATATACGAAAATACTAGTCGTCCTTGTAAGGAATTGGTATTGATGGTGTAGCTTCCATCAATATCGGTGATTGTTCCTACGCTTGTTCCTTTAATGACTACACTTACGCCTATTAAAGGCTCTCCATCCATATCAGAAACAATGCCCCTTACTCTTTGTGCTTGTTATAGTGGTCCCCTCCCTTAGGACATCTTTTCCCTTAGTTTCATGAATTTTTTTAGAACCACTTTCCAAAAGTACAACATTTTTTTATTGCAACAATTTTTTTGTCGACTTAAAAAAGTGTCTACTTGCACAATAGCTTTATACCCTCATTTGTTTCGGCATCAATCGGGAAATAAATTTGGGGCCGACCCCTCGAGCCCGAAAAATTTATTCTCGATTGATGTCGCTGTGCAAATCCTACCTTCTGAGAATAGTGCTCAAGGCAATTAATTAGTACTCCTTAAGCCGCCTGCCTATATACTTTATCGGGAGTTTTATAGCCCAAGCTTTGATGCCCTCTTTTCATGTTATACTTCTCAATATAAGCCGATAAACCATCAAATAATTCCTTACCCGTTTCTGGATGATCAACATATACATATTCATATTTGATGGTTCGCCAAAACCTCTCTATAAAAATGTTGTCTAATGCTCTTCCTTTTCCATCCATGCTAATACTGATGTTATTGGCTTTCAATACATCAATAAAGGTACTTGCTGTAAACTCAGAACCCTGATCGGTATTGAAAATCTCTGGAGTGCCAAAAGAGTGAATCGCCTTCTCAAGCACCGAGGTAGTAAAATCTGAATCATGCGTATTACTTAAGCCCCAAGATAGTACGCGTCGGCTATACCAGTCAATTACTGCACACAAATACATAAACCCTTTTTCCATACGAATATAAGTGATGTCAGTGCTCCACACTTGATTCGCACGGTCTATTTTTAAGCCTCTCAACAAATAAGGATATTTGAAATGATCCTTATTGGAAATAGTGAGTGACGGTTTGGGGTAAATAGCCTCAATATTAAGTATTTGATAACACTTTCTTACTATTTTCCTTCCTGCAACAACTCCTTTTTTTAGCAATTCTTGAACCATTCTTCTTGTGCCCAAGTAAGGTTGATCGGTATAAATTTCATCAATGGAATCAAGTAATACTTGGCGCTCTTCAGTAACCCAATTCTTACTAGAATAATAAAAACCCGACCGAGATATAGAAAGAAGAATACATTGTTGACAAATGCTTAACTCTTTGTTATCTGCTTCGACCAAAAAACGCTTAGTTTTCATTGACCCCCCATTTTCTGCCACTTTTTTTTTAAGAAATCACGTTCTACCTCTAATTCCCCTATTTTGGTGTAAAGACTGGTCAGGAGTTGGTCACTTTCTTTAGATTTATTAGCCTTTTGAGTACTAATAAAAATAGAGGCTGCACCATCTAAATACTGCTTCTTCCAGCCACTTACCTGTGAGGGCAAAACCTCATACTCACTCGCAATTTCATTCACCGTGCGATGACCTTGAATAGCCGCGATGGCTACCTTGGCTTTTAATTCTGAACTTAATCTCTTTCTCATAAAATAAATCGTTTTTTAATCCGTAAATATAATAACTTTTCATGAAACTAGTGTCCGAATTAGGGGTACCATTATAGATACCATTAATTATATACATCCAAAAAAAAAATAAAAACCATAAAATTCTAAATAAAAACCATAATCATAGCAATATCAAGGGTTTATTTATTTGTTAGATAAATTATTAAAAAAATAAAACATGCCAAATTTAGTAGATGTAAAATACAACCAAACAGGAGAAAGTACAAAAATAAACACAATGGGAATGCGTGAAATGCAAACTCGGGCTTTTGCTTCTCGTGATGCACAATATTTGTTGCTAAAAGCACCTCCAGCATCAGGAAAATCTCGTGCTTTGATGTTCCTTGCATTAGACAAACTAACAAATCAAGACATCAAAAAAATTATTGTTGCAGTACCAGAACGTTCTATTGGTAGTTCATTTTCTGCAACTGATTTAAAAAAAGATGGCTTTTTTGCCAATTGGGAACCTAATGATAGGTACAACCTTTGTACTCCGGGTGATGATGGCAGCAAAAGCAAAGTGCAAGCGTTTCTCAAATTTATGGACAGCGACGAGAAACTGTTGATTTGCACACACGCAACACTTCGTTTTGCTTGTGACGAATTTGACGAAACCAAATTCAATAACACACTTTTGGCAATCGATGAATTTCATCACGTTTCTGCCGATGCCAATAATCGTCTAGGCGAATTATTAAAATCAATAATGAACAAATCAACTGGTCTAGCCCCCTATTAATCGGACTTCTTTCTATTTGAGAATACAAATATACAAAATATTTTTTCACCATTGTCATTGGGATCTTTTTTCTTGTAATTTTGAATTTTTTAGACGGAGGACAAAATA
>BHEP01000005.1 GCA_003851245.1 Bacteroidales bacterium
ACTTTAGGATACAAATAAATAAGGCATCATTTTATTTATTTGTTTTTTTAACATTTCAATATACATAAAATACATGTATAATGAGTATCTTTGCAAGGTATTTCAAAACAAAGGACTAAATGATTTTATCAGAACGAACAAATATTGCTATTCAGTCGCTGCTTATCTTAGATACTGCGAGCATAAATAGCTACAATTTGAATGAGATAGCCAAGATTGGGAATACCTCTAAACGTGTTTTGGAAGTATTATTTAATGAACTTAGAAAAAACGGACTCGTTGCCAGTCGTTTGGGAAAGCATGGAGGCTATTATTTGACTCGCGATCCAGAATTAATTTCATTGAAAGAAGTTGTTCAGATTTTTGAGCCTACCAATCCCATTTTTCAAGTAGCTTTGGAGAGTTCAAAAAAGGGCAAGCAGCAAGCAATTATTGAGGATATTTGTAAGGATATACAGACCTATGCTCTTGAGAAGTTTGCTGCCATTAGTCTGGCAGACTTAAAAGAAGAGAATACTATTTTTAATTATACAATTTAATTACACATTTTTAAGATTTATAGACATGAGCAAAATTGCAAAAAATTTAACAGACTTGGTTGGCAATACGCCACTTTTATCTTTAGGTAATTACAGTAAGCATTTGGGTTTGAAAACCAATTTGTTGGCTAAACTAGAATATTTCAATCCCGGAGGAAGTGTAAAAGACCGCATTGCCAAGTCAATGATTGAGGATGCCGAGAAAACAGGAGTATTAAAACCTGGCGGCACAATTATTGAGCCTACGAGTGGCAATGCGGGCGTTGGTTTGGCGTGGGTCGGTGCTGCCAAGTCTTACAAAGTGGTGCTAACTATGCCCGAGACAATGAGTGTGGAGCGTCGCAACTTACTAAAAGCGTTGGGAGCTCAGCTGGTATTGACTCCTGGTGCTGAGGGGATGAAGGGAGCTATTGCTAAGGCAATAGAATTGCGGGCAGAGACTCCCGACTCGGTAATCTTGCAGCAGTTTGAAAATCCTTCAAACCCCTTGGTCCACATCCATACTACTGGAGAAGAGGTTTGGGCAGATACCGATGGTAAAATTGATATTTTCGTGGCTGGAGTAGGCACTGGGGGCACTATAAGCGGGGTGGGAGCCTTGTTGAAGAGTAAAAATGCAGACATACAAATTGTGGCTGTAGAACCTAGCGACTCTCCTGTTTTGTCGGGAGGAAATCCTGGGCCCCACAAGATACAGGGTATCGGTGCAGGATTCATTCCTACAAATTACGATAGCAAGGTGGTAGACCAAATAATTCAAGTAACAAATGACGAGGCAATCAAGGCAAGCCGAGAGCTTGCTCAGACGGAGGGTTTATTGGTTGGAATTTCTTCGGGCGCTGCCATTGTTGCGGCTGTAAAGTTGGCGCAAGTGCAAGGCAATGAGGAGAAGACTATCGTAGTACTGCTTCCCGACACTGGCGAGCGTTATCTTTCGACTGTTTTGTATGCCTTTGAAGAATATCCTATCGCGTAAGACTAATATTTAGGCTTACACCAAAACTTGATTTAGAAGTCGGATACGATGTAGATACAACTATGGGCTTGCTAATTTGTTTATCATAAAAAGCCTCTAGCATTAAAAGACGGCTGAGGTTGTATTTGGCAGCAAATTTTAGCATCACTTGTGCCTCTCCATTTGTAGCTTGCGTAAATCCGTCTTCTATTTTTCGGATGAGGGTTTGTAGTTTTTGGTACGACACATCTCCCGTCACAGTGAGGTCATTGCTAAAATTACTGCCTCCGGAAGCTTTCATTTTTAAAGTTTTATTGAACTCTGTGAGTTTATATCCCAGTCCCACAACATATTCGTTGCGTGATGTTTCCACCACCTGATACGACGATACATTGAGGTTTAGCATCCTTGTGTTTTTAAGTTCCATCTTTATCATAGTATTGTTTTTGAAGGAGGCATTGACTCCAACAAGGGGGTTGAAACCTTCGGTTAGATTGACCGACGAAACCTCGTAAGGCGAGGAAGGCACTGGAAATCCGGAACTTATGTTTTGTATGTACCCAATACCATCAGATTCTCCCGCCCAATTGGCATAAGAGGCATAATTGCCCACCGAATAATTGCAGGAGTAGGCATGGCTGATAACAAAGCTCTTGAAGATATTATTTACAGCATCCAGCTGCATAAATCCGTCGTATGTAACCTTCCAATTGGGCAGCAGTTTTAGCAGGGAAGGAAAGCTTGATAGTCCTACCTTCCTAGAGTTTGTGCCAGTATAAGCAGCCAAAAATGCAGGTATCAATACGTCGGAAGAATTTTCGTCGTAGCTTCCGTACTGAGAGTCGTAGGCTTGATTTGCAAATTGCGAATCTTCAATAAATCCTACATTGGGATAGTTTCGCCCCGTATAACTTTCTTGCAGGCGTGCTTTGATTGTTTTTCTATTGTCTAGGAATTGATCAAAGGTTTTGGATCTATAATTGTTTGATGCCTTGCTGCTTTCAAAAGCCGTTCTGATGGCTATGGTCGACATGGTGAATGTGCCTCCACGCTTGTTGGGAAGGTTGGTAACAAAATCTATTCCTTCGGATTGCGTATGTGTATGGAGTGCATTGAGATCTATTCTGCAACCTACGAATGGTTCGAGGGCGGCCCTGAAGGTAAAGTTTTTTGTGTAATTGAACATCGCCAGGGTATTGGAATATTCTTCGTTTCTTACCAGCCATTCGCGACTAAGAGCCTTGTCTATATAGCTTTTGTCGGCCATTCCAAAGGCAAAATCTAGCCCTGGAGAGTTGCCATAATTGCTGCTTCCTTGGCCAAAAAAATCACCAATATCCTGTCTGAAATTTGGCACCATCAAGCCCTGCGTTTCGGTGTAGGAGAATCCAACATTTCGCACCGACATTAAGCCCCTAGTGCTCACTTGTGCAATTTTATATAGTAGGGTCTCTTCCATTTTGGGAAGTTGGTATACAACTAGCTTCAGATTGATGGAGTCTAGGTTATCTATTTTCAAAGAATTATTGTCGATGGCTTTAAATTCTACTGGATATAGCTTGCCGTTCTCCCTTCGGGCAGAAATTCTCAGTCGCTTGTTATCTAGCTGATGGCTTACAATTGTGGCGGAATCCATATTTAGTACCACATCGCCTTCATATTTCTTTTTTTTCTTTTCTTTTTCCAGTTGTTGTGGTGTTTTTTCTCCTACTACAAGAGGATTTTTTGCTTGCTCGTTAGCTGCCGCTGTTGTGCGACTGTTGGTAGTTCTAGTATTTTTGATGGCAGGTCTTTTGAAGACATATTTTTGATTCACACTTTTTAGGAATGGCGATTTGTTGTAAAGAAGCATCAGGTTAAAATTTACATTATTGAATCCCATGGTGCGTGTGCTGCTTATGGTGTTACCTAGCTGTGTGTAGTCAGCAAGTCTGGCACCTCTATCCCAATTGTAGTTGGCTGTATAGTTGTAGCTAGCAGTTATCCATTCGAGGTGAGGAATATACCTCAGCGGAATGGCATAGCTTGCGCTAAAAGACTGGGCATAAGCCAAGGGAGTTCCAAGGTCGCGTATGCTTTGCAGCACCGAATCTTTCCATAGCTTGTATTCATCGGGATTTATTTTCTTATTTACCTGCACGTTGGGCGATTCTATTCGGGCTTGGGTTCCCGTTTGTAGCGAGAGGTTGAGGTTTTTTGTTAAGTTCCATTGAATTGCCGACCCCCTATTCCACAAAAAATCTTCTCTTATAGATACAGGAATCATGTTTTGCCCCCCCATATTATTTAGGTCGCGCAATTGCACCTCATAATAATCGCGCATCATCTCTGTAAAAAATGATATGCTGTTGGGCAGGTAGGTGAAGCTAAGTTCTTTGGCAAATTTGAGACCCTCGGACTTACTTTCCATATTTTTGAAAGGCTCGAAAGGCTTCACAAATGGAGAGTAGCTATAATTGATATTACCTCTTTGATTGGTATTTCTTTCGTATTCGGTGGTAGCCTCCTGCCTCCTATTTTCCAAGAAAGAATAGCCAAAGCTAAAATTTATAGGGTCGTATGGCATGGGCTTCTTACTCTTTATGCCTACCCTCATATTATTGAAATTGATGCCGCGGGTAATAATTTTGTCTTGGGCATATTTTTTTACAGAATCTTTCTCTGCCTGTGTTTCTAAATTATTTAGAGCGTCTTTGAGGAGTATATCTTGATTTAGGGGGTCGTATTTGGGACTTGTAATTTGCTCTGAATAGGTATAATACATTGGCAAAGTGATATTTGCTTTTTCAGGAAATAGCTTGCCAAGTTCCAAATTTGTAGACACATTGTATTGGTAATGATCATCCAAATTCCTTTCCATGATACCCTGCTCCAGGCCTCCAAATCCTGCTGTTTCTATCCTTCCCGCAAAGTTTACAGCTCCTAGATCCGATAGATTGATATTGAGATTGGCATTGCCAGCCCATCCACCATCTTCATTGAAGTCGGTAAGACGAAGTTCGTTGACCCATATCTCTCCAGACTTAATATCCCTAGAGTTGTTGCGCACACCAATCATGATAACCTTTACTTCCGATAGGCTTGGATTGCCAATGATGTGCATGGAGTTGAGAGGCGTGTAGGGGTCTTGTTCTGAATATCGGGTATGGTAGGTGATATTTGAGCCAGATTGTCTTTTGAGTTTATTGCGCTTGAGTTTGAGGTTTGTTAATATCTCAAATGGAAAATCAAACATATTTGCCTTAGGCCATACAGCTTCCCTGTCAGTAGAGTTGTCGAGGTAGTCCCCAGGCGCAGTCATTTTTAGGGGTATTTCGTATTCGTAATAATTATTTTTGTAGTCAGATCCCAGACGCATAAATACCGATAGCTGGTTGTCATTTAAGTTTGTTAGGTCGTCGATAAACCTTTCGGCGTGCACAAACATTTGCAACCTTCGATATTGACGGGCATCAAGTCCTGAGCTTTTATATACAGCCGCGGCATCGCCGGGAGCCATTTCGGTGATTCTCAGAGATAGTGATTGTTCGTTTTCGTGGCGTATCTGCGTTTGTCCAGGGTCTATTATTCTGTTTACTCCTGGAGGCAGCACATAATTGACGGGGACTCTACGATTATTTTCTTCCAAATTTACTGCAGAAACGCTGATACCAGCTTTTTTGCTTACAGGCAGGTTGGGGTTTGACAAGTCTTGGGCATATATCCTCCAGTCTCCCCTTACGAGTTCCAGTGTTGCAAAACGCAATTTTATGGGTTCGCTAAAATCATGCAAGAACATACGCATAAAACGGATATTTTTGAAATCACTTATTTCTCCAACTTTTTTCGTGTGTTTTTGAACTGGTATTTTGAACTGATACCATTTGACAACAGGTTTTTCTCCATTTCTTAGGGTAACAGCAACCTCTCTTATATCGCTTATAAAATTCTCGCCGACAATAAGTTTTTCGGGGGCTAGAGATATTTTATACTGAAAATATTTTTCGTTTTCGTTAAGGGTGTTGTCTTGGTTGATGTCTTCTACATCGGGAGTTCTTTTTGCCGATACATCATATTTTTCTGGAGAATCTCCGGAAGCTCTGGAATTGCCTTCAGTACCATTATACCTCCTATACCTATCGATTATCGATACCTCATCGCGGTCGTAATCACTTCCTCTGTAGTGATGAAAATTATCGCCTCCAGGGTCGTTGAAAGGAGAAAATTGATCCTCTTTCATCCTTGCTATCACCTCAGGATTGAGCCTATCCTCCAATTTGGCGATGTATTCTACATAGCTAGGGTGCTGCGTAAGCTCTTCTTGGGTGCTTAAGCCATTTAATCCTACATCTTGTATAGCTCTAGACCCAGGGGCCGCATCAAAAGCATAGGTTAGCGACTGTCTTGTAGGCACTTTACCCCATACGGTAGTCGTTACAGCTGTAGGATCTCCATCAATAGGCAGTCCGTTTTCAAAGAATTTTTTTTCATCCTTTAGTACGTCTTCCGAAATATCACCCAGATTAAAATATAAGTTGCCGCCTCTTGAATTGGGCTGATCAATAAAGGGGTCGAGCATCCAAAATTCAATATATTCGATGTTGGCAGATTCAAAGTCGGTATATCCCTTATCTAATTTCCTCATTATTCCTCCCCAGCGTTTTTGAGGATTTAGCAGCATGCCCGTAGTGGGGTCTATACCTTCCGCATCAAGGTTGTAAGGTCCTCTTTCGAGGGGGTCAAATGCCAGATTGAGGGTAGATATGGTGCTTGCTTCGGTATAATTTTGGTCTTTATTTGAGAGTTCCGACACATGCACCTCGCGCACATAATGGTTTGACAGCTGTGTGAGGTCGTTTTTTATGTGGTTTGGAGTCATAGAACTTCTTTTTCTTGTAAACATAGGCTCTATGTAGAACCATGCTAGATGCGCCCTATTTTTACCATAATTTATATCGTTTACCAAGCTACCTTCAGGAAAAAGAGCATCCGCCGACGCATCAGCAGGGGTGCTTGCCAGGGTCCACGAATAAGGCGAACGTATATCGAGGCTCATTTTTGTTTTTTCAAAATCGTCGATATAGGAATAGTTACCCCCATATTTACTTTCGTAATGCCCCGGTAGCAGTTGTGCAAATTCGGCACTAAAATTGATCTGCGAAGGAGCTGAAATATTAATAAATGGAAGCTTATCTACCAGGTTGGTAAGCCACTGCGATTCCGTTTTATAATTGGTATTGAAGCCATAGAGGGTATTATTTACCGACTCTTCGCCCAATCCTGTTTTCATGGTGATGGGCATTTCTTTAAGGTTCATTATGGTTGCTCCCACATTGAATTTGGGGGTAAAGGCATATTGCATATCCATTCCCATCATTGTTTTGCGCTGCATGCCAAAGCTTGAGGAGTTTTCGGTAGATATTGAATAAGGAGCTCCCGATGCCAAGATGGCCTCGTCGGTGATAATGACGTTGCCCGAGGCATAATCGACGGTATAATGCACATTCTCTGTGAGTAATACTCCATTGGAAACAACTCTTACGGATCCTCGGGCTATATTGGCACCACCAAGATCTATACCTGCCCCAGAAGAGCCTTTGTACTCGCCTCGCATTATATACTTATTTTTTTCGGCTATTTGTTTGGCTATGGTTAGCGTAGAATCATAGAGCTCTTGAAATACATATTTGTCGGCAATAGCGTCGTCGGCTATCATTGTTCGCAGGTGGTTGCCAAAGGGTTCTTTTACAGGAAACATAATTCTCCCAGTTTGGGAGCTTACAGTATAATTTTCTATGTAGTCAAAAAAACCATCGCTGTATGGGTCTTGTCGGGAGTTTAGCCTATCAAGATTCATTACCTGCAGCAAAATTTTATTGGCTATGGCACCTTCGGAGATATAGTTGAGATAGGTTCCGGTAGTATCATTTTGAAAGAGTATATCCAGCTTGAATTTTTCTTGTTGAAGCGAATAGGTATTTAGGGAGTATACGTTTTTCATCATCAAATTCCAGAAAGGGGTGCGTGGCGAGAGCGTTGTACCTCTAATCAATTTGAGATAAATATTTTCTGTAGAACTTCCAGGCTTATCGGTAGAAAACTCCCCTAGCTGATAGGTTTTGCCGGCATAGTTGTATTCGAAGGCAACAGCCAATACCTCGTCCGACTGCAGGTTTCTTTTCAGAGATATGTATCCCAATTGAGTATTGAGGGTATAGTCAGAAGCGGATAGCTTACTAGCATTCTCCACCTTTTCGTAGTCTATGCCATTGTTTAAGCCGGCTGCCGTAAGTGTTTTATTTACTGCACTAATATCTCTAACATCAGGATAGTTCTGCACCATATTGCTGTATAGGTTGTTTGCCTTATTGTCGGGAATGGAATAAGGCAGGCCCGGAGTTTGTTGCACAAAAGAAGGATTGCTTATGTGGTCGTATTCTCCAAGGTCGGCAAAGGCTACAAAATTGCGGGCCTCGTTGAAATTATTTTTTGTGTTGGTTACCCACACCTCCACTCTTCCAATGGTGATACCCGATTTAATGTGTGGCAGGGTTTTCATCGCATCATCGTAGTTGTCCCAGAAATAATGTGCTAAGAAGAAGTGCCTATTTTCTTCGTAAGCGTCGGCAGAGATTTCAAAGGGCGTTGTTTGTACTCCTCCTTTTGAGGCAATAGTCCGCGACTCAGATTCTTGCTGAGAGAATACGGCACCTACCTTAAGTTTTCCAAATTGCAGTTCTGTTTTTATGCCAAAAAGTGCCGATCCTCCTCTTATGAGCGAGTTGGAGGTGTTCATACTAACGTTTCCAGCCTCCAGATGTTTTATTATTTCGTCTTCCTTTCCTTCGTAGCCCAGTTTTATTTTTTTTGTGTCGAAGTCGAAGCTAGCCTCTGTGTTGTAGTTTAGACCAAAATTTACCTTGTCGCCTACCTTGGCATTTACATTGGCTTGTATTTGCGAGTCGAAGTCGAAGGAGGTACGTGTCTGTTGGCTTGAAGTCATTGTGGGGTCGCCCGTATAATTTCTGTTGATAGCCATTTTTATGTTGGTGCTTCCCTGTGTTTGTAGCTGCACTCCACCGGGGCCGAATATTTTTTCGGCTGGGCCGAGATCAAACTTCATGTCAAACATCGAGAAGGCATCCTTATCTTTCTCTTCTTTGGCTATTAGCTCATCCGTATTTTTTTTACGGTAGTAGTTTTGCATGCTTTTTTTCATGCTGTATTCAAAATACTCTTCTTGACTAAGTCGTATCGGCGTGCTTACTTGTTCATTTCCAATGGGCGAGTACATGATATAGGAATTGCTTTGGGCATCATATTCAAACTCACGGTTTATGTTTTCGGGCTGGCGCAGGTCTATGGGGTGTACTTTGTCGAGTTCTTTAAATTCGTTTATTTCGGTTTTAGCTACAGGAAAGCGCGGTGCTTGGTGGCTACTATCCTTCACTGCTGGCTGAGAATCCTGCTGACTGGGGTTTTGCATCTCTATAAACGCCTGATCGGCACTAAGAGTAAATATACTGCCAATAAAAACCGTTAGAAGGCAAGCTAAGCTGTATTTTTTTACATTCCTCATTAAAGCATTTTTAGTGCAAGCTTGATGATTTCTTCTACCCTAAGGTGTGCCTTGTCTTTGACTATTTTGTCTACTGTTTTTTGTGAGGCTATCTGGTTGAAACCAAGCATAACGAGGGCTGAAACAGATTCTTTGGCATCCTGGCTGGGCTCAACATGTATGGCAATATTTATATTGCCTGTTGTTTTTATCTTGTCTTTTAGGTCAATTATAATACGCTCAGCTGTTTTTGTGCCTATTCCTTTTACGGCTTTTAGAGCGTTGGAATTTTCCGAGGCTATTATTTGCTCTAATTCATTGCAATTGAGCGACGAAAGCATCACTCTAGCAGTATTGGCTCCCACTCCTGAGACGGATATGAGCAGCAAAAAAAGAGCGCGCTCTCTCTTGTCGATAAATCCATACAAAATATGTGCATCTTCGCGTATGGACTCATAAACATGTAATTTGACATCTTTTTTTTCGCCAATTGCGGTATAGGTGTTTATAGATATATGGCAAATATACCCCAATCCCCCTACTTCAATCACTGCCGAGGTAGGATTAATCTCAATCAATTGTCCTTTAATATAATCTAACATAATTTTATTTGCGCTTAGCTAATGCGTATGAAGCATTAACGAAAAAAATAGGTAAAAAGTATATTAGGAGCTGTAAAGTTTTACAAGTTTGTTGATAGTATTTTATTAATCTATCCAAATGCTATCTCTAACAGCCATAGATTTTGAAGCTCTATAAAAAGGCGATGCTATAGGCTCTAAAAATAAAAAATATACTATTTGCGATACCTAATTTACAAATTCCCCATAGGACAAACAATGCCCCGATTGAAAGGACAAATGGCGCAGGTAAGTGAATAGGTTCTTCTCATACCTTTTCGTGTGAGTTTGTGACGATTATTGCATTTTTTTAGACTTACTATCATTTGTGACTTCACAAATAATTATTAAATGGCTTTATTGTTCAGAGGGGCGTGCAAGCTTAGAGAAATACCTTCGGGTAATTACGTTGGGAATGGCAATACCTAGTGAAATTGCCAATACGGTCATTCCTGCGGTCATTCCTGCATTTATTGTTTGCAATAAAATGGATATTTGTTGCTCTTCTGGGGCATCATTTAGTCCCATAAGTCCTATTATCGTTTTATACATTAAAACCCCTGGTATCATGGGTATTACAGGAGGTATGGAGATTACTTTGGCGGGAACTTTTAGTGGTCCTATAAGGAAAACAGAGGCAAAACCCACGAGAAGCGCCGCAAAGAAAGAACTTAGGGGTAGGTTTAATCCAAATTCGTATAGCAGAATATTTCTGCTCACAATGGCTATCGCTCCCCCAATGGCGCATACTAATAGGGTGCTTATAGGCACATTAAATATTATGGCAAAGCCTGTAGAGGCAATTGCTGCAACTAGTGCGATGATAATAATGCCGTGCTGGGGTGCCAAAATCACTGCCGGCTCTCCTATGTCAAGAAGTTGCAGCGCCAACACCATTCCGAAGGAGATGGCGCCCAAGGTAATAAAAACTATAAGTGCTCTGGTAATCCCCACAATGGAAAATCCATCAATCATATCATCTAAAGAGTTGATTATGGGTATTCCTGGTATTAAAAATAGAACAGAGGCAAAAATTGGGTGATTGGGGGTCTCGCTTATATTTAGAAAGGTCGATAATCCAGCAATAAAGGCAGCAATAAAGGCAGCAATGGCTACAGTGAGGTACATATTAAAATTTCTATGGTGCATCTCTTGTCTGCAAAATATTGCTACACAAGTAGCTACCAGGGTAATCCCTGCGGCCGCCCAATCGCAACCAAAGAGTTTGCAAAATGCCGCACAAGCCAGGCCTGCGCTCAATACTACCAAGGCTCGAGGGTAGTTGCGCTTAGCGACACCAATTTTTTGTAAGGCCAATCGATAGCCCTCCAGGGTATAATTTTCTTTAATAGCCAAATACGATAGCTTGCTTATGTCGGCAAGGGCACTCATATTGGGAACATGGTGGCTACATTTGCGAAAGCGGGTGATTGATTTTTGTCCATCACTTATATTAATCATCAAGGTAGTATAGCTAATATGCATCTGAAAGCGTTCTTGAGGGATGTTCATAAACTGCACCACCCTCCTCATATTTCTTTCAATGCGGTTGCTATCTGCCAAGCACTCTATCAGCATCTGACCTGTGGTGAGCAGCAGATCTATTTTTTGTCCTAAAATGAAATCATCTTCTTTTGCCAATTGCATTCTTTTTTTGTTTTATTTTTTCTGTATTTTCTTTTATTTCCTTCACTTCTTTTGCCAAATTCTGCAGGTACTGCTGCTTTTGCTCACTCAGGCCAATGGTTTCACACAGACCTCCAAATACTATTTTCCATAAGTAATTGAAAGTCGAGCTATACTTATTTCTGTATGTAACACGACGTACTGTTTGTATAGAACAGCCTTCTGTGGGATTGTCTTGAGGAAGCAAAAGCTTATTGAGAAATCCAGACACAAATCTTTGTGGGTAGTTTTTGTTATTTATGCTTTTCAACAAAACGACTTCTAATTTAGAATACAAGACCAGCATATCTATGTATGCACTGTCGTCACTGCCCACTATGTCGAAGTCTACACGGTGTAGTTGCCCATTTTCTATGCGGCATGATACAAGGGGTTCTATTATATCGTTTATTCCAATGAGATTCATCCCTCCGAGAGTGCCTTTTATAGAAAATATATCGGTAAGAGAGTTGGTGGGAAAGTTAAATTCAGCATCTATTAAGCCCATATCCATAAATTTTCCTTGAGCCAGTATGTTGATAGTATTTTCACTGGCAATATTGGTAAGATTACTTATATTGGCATTTATATCTGTAAACTTTATTATTCCAGCCTCATTTTTAGCTCTTGGCAGCTCTTCATAAACTACAGACGAATTGTCTACCCTTATCCTGTCAATACCCATTTTTACAGGAGCTCTTTGCAGGGATTTATATAATATGGAAGACAATTTGCGTATGGAGGCAACATTTTGATTCTTGAAATTCTGGTATTCCAAGCGGTTTATATAAACACTGTCGGCAAAGAATACGGATTCTATGATATTTTTATGGTAATGAATACCTATAAGCTTTATTTCTTCGAGTTTCAACTCCGACCAATCAGAATTTTTAGACGACAGCCGGGCAAAGTCCATCTTGCTATGTACGGGCTCAATGTGTAGACCTTCAATACGGAGGCTGGAGTCGCTGGTGTTGATACTTGCAGACTCACAATGGAAAGTATAATCCTCATCTGGCAAGGAGTGGGAGAATTTTTCAAGTTCCAGTTTTATATTGTCGCACAATAAAGTTTTTTTTATGCCTCTTTGCCAGTCCTTATTTATAGAAAATCTATCTGCCTGCAAGCTCAAATTATTTAATGTAAACTGCATGGTATCAGATTTTTCAAATCTAAAGTACTGTAATTGGCCATTACTGGTCTTGAGCTTTTTAACATTCAACTCTTCCAAATATGGCTCAATTAAATGATAGGGATTAGTTTCGATTTTCTTTGTAGAGGTATCTTCTTTATCTTTTGGGTAGTGCTTAATTTCGCAGCAAATCCCATCAATATTTAATCCATCGCATGTCACTTTTTTTTGGGATAAAAAATGGTATCTAAGACCCGTAAATTTAACAGAAGAAATGGTAATATCCAATATATAGGCTGCTGTATCATCATTAAGGGCACTGTGGCTTATGGTTTTAAGGGGCTTGAGGCTAATGTTTTTTGCTTGCAAATTCCCCCTTACAAGATCTATATTCCAATCCTCAATTTCTAATGAGTATGTAATGCCTGAGAGACTTGGATTTTTAGTCTCTAAATTTTCTTTTATAATATTTTCTAGGTAGAAAGATGCAAATTTATTTACAATAAAAAGCAGGGCTAGGATAGAGAGTATTCCTACCAAGGCCTTCCTCCATTTTTTTTTCGTAGGCTCATAAAATTATTGTTCATATTTTGGGGCAAATAAGTCAAAGTAGAACTCCGATGAGTGCCATAGCGTGCGCAAAGATACTGTTTTTTGGTCGAAATCACCCCAGTTTTCTTGAACTAATGCCCATCCGGCATTATTCTTTGCCATAAATCTATCCTAAGGGTTCACACCCCTAGTAATATGACGACTTCATTGAGGGGTATGGGCATGATACCGAAAACAAACGTTGGCAACATCTGATTTTTTTACAACATCGTTGCTACCTTTATGCTCGGATGCCACGGATAAAAGATAAAGATGGTAAAATTAATAGGGTTGAGTACTTAAAATGTTCCTTTTTTCATAGAGCTTTTATTGGGTTTAATTACTGAATTGAACACACGTTGATCGAACCCTTCACGATTCTTTTTTGCTTGTGATAGAGCCTCTTCGACGGATTTTGGAGTCCAAATATAATACAATCACTTCCCGATACAGAACTTCCCAAAAATATTTGCTAGCACCTCATCCGTACTTATTTGACCTGTTATTTCCTCCAGATGGTGCATACATTCGCGAATATCCTGCGAAAGAAAATCCCCAGAAATATTGGCATTCAAACCCTCAATAAGTCTATCTATGGCAAGAAGAGATTTTGAGAGAGCCTCATAATGGCGCATATTGGTTATCACAACCTCATTTTGGTTGATTTCGGGCAAGTCGGCAGCCTGAAGAAGGGCTTTTTCTAAGCTTGCGGTATTGGTTTTGTACTTTGCCGAAAGATAAATGCGAGTGGCTTTGACATACGAAAGAAATTCCTCTTCTAGCACAGCCTGCTCTTCCATATTTATTTTATCAATCTTGTTGAAGGCTATAATAAGTTTTTTACCATCGGTGATAGGAACTATTTTGTCGGCTACGGACTCTATTTTTTCACTAAACTGGGTAGCATCTATCATCCAAATAATGATGGCAGCCTTCTTTATTTGCTGAAAGGTACGCTCTATACCCATAGTTTCTATCTCATCTACGGTATCCCTTATGCCTGCTGTATCTATAAATCTGAAAGATATACCCTTTATATTCACTACATCTTCTATAACATCGCGGGTGGTGCCGTGAATATCCGACACTATTGCCTTATCTTCCTTGAGCAGGTGATTGAGCAGGGTAGATTTTCCGGCATTGGTTTCGCCAACAATAACTACGGGAATCCCATTTTTTATGGCATTACCCAAGCTAAAAGAACTTACGAGATTGGCAATTACCAAACGCATGGCGTGGGCAAGAGCCAGGAGCTGGCTGCGATCAGCAAATTCTACATCTTCCTCACTAAAATCAAGTTCCAATTCTATCATAGAAACAAAATTTAGAAGCTGTTCGCGAAGTTTTTTAAGCTCGGTGCTAAACCCTCCGCGCATCTGCGACATTGCCAAGCGATGAGAAGCTGACGATGACGATGCTATAAGATCGGCTACCGCTTCGGCCTGCGACAAATCGAGTTTCCCATTCATAAAGGCTCTTTGTGTAAACTCGCCAGCTGTGGCTAACCTACAAGCATTGGCAATCAACAACTTAAGGATCTCTTTCTGTATAAAACTCGAGGCATGGCAATTTATTTCTACCGTATCTTCGCCCGTAAAAGAATTAGGTGATTTAAAAACGGATATCAAGACCTCATCGAGAATCTCATTTTCTGATCGTATCTGTCCAAAACTCATACTATAAGGAGCCTGATAAACTAAGAGATTTCCTTTTTTTGCTGGAAAATAAATGCTGTCGCAAATTGCATGAGCATCTGGCCCCGACACCCTGATAATCGCTACTCCACCCACTCCTGCGGGAGTAGCAATGGCACAAATTGTTTCTTGGTTCATCATAATCATAAATTATTAGCATAAATTATTAGCATAAATTATTAACATAAATTATCAACAAGAGTTATGAAGCTATATCCTGTCTAACACCTTGATTATCAAGTCGTTAAGCGAGTCTTTATAATCTGTATTCATATCATTTGAATGCCTATTGGCAATGATTAGGCAAACGGTAGTTGCACTATGTCCCATCATAGCTGCAAGTCCTGCCAAGGCTGCACCCTCCATCTCATAATTGAGGAATTGTAAGCCATCGAAAACAAAGGATTCTAACTTCTCATTTTGCTCTGGATCTGCCAAAGCCAGACGCAGGTGGCGACCCTGAGGGCCATAAAAACCACTCGCCGAGCAGGTAATACCTTGCTGCATATCAAAACCTATTTGCTGACAAAGATCTTTGTCGGAATGCACAAAATAGGGCTTTGCCAAGGAGGTATTCCAATCTGTATGTAAGATAAATTGGTCTTGCATATTGCGGTCTTCAAAGTCTGCACTATTAGCATAAAAATACAATAGTCCATCAATGCCCATGCTCACCTTAGAAACCACAAAAGAACCTATAGGGCACGAAGGCTGTAGGCCTCCCGAGCTGCCAATACGCACAATAGTTAACTTGCACGTATCGCTTTTGAGTGTCCTATTTTTTAAGTCAATATTGACCAAGGCATCCAGCTCATTGAGCACAATATCAATATTATCGCATCCAATACCATGAGAAAGGGCTGTAATTCGCTTTCCCCTGTAGGTGCCGGTAATGGAACGAAACTCCCGATTTTGCAGGTCAAATTCTATATTATCGAAAAATGAAGCGACCACAGGAACACGTCCTGGGTCGCCCATCATCACAATTTTTGTTGCCAACTGTGAGGGTTTGAGATGCAAATGAAAAACAGAGCCATCCGCATTGATGGGCAGCTGATCTGCTGGTATTATTCGCATAATTTATTTTTTTTATCGTATTTATTATACGGGATTCCTATAAATTGCTTTTTATCCCTTGCCTACGGGATTCTAATTTGGTCATTTGCAAGGGCAAACTCCCTTCATTATCACCCTTGACAGCGTCTAAAAGTCTAATTTTTAGAACCCCTTTATAGTGAATTATTACCCGTCGAAGATGGCTTTGCTATTGATTCACGCATGTCGGTATCGGCCTGAATATTCTTCATCTTATAATAATCCATAATACCTAAATTGCCTGATTTGAAAGCATGAGCCATAGCCAATGGTATTTCTACCTCTGCCTCTATAACCTTGGCGCGAGCTTCTTGTGCCTTGGCCTTCATTTCCTGCTCCAATGCAACAGCCATGGCGCGACGCTCTTCGGCCTTTGCCTGAGCTATATTTTTATCTGCCTGTGCCTGATCCATTTGCAATACGGCTCCAATATTTTTACCTATGTCAATATCGGCAATATCAATGGATAAGATTTCAAAAGCAGTACCGGCATCAAGACCTTTGCGAAGCACTAATTTGGAGATAGAATCGGGGTTTTCGAGTACCGTTTTGTGTGATTCTGCCGAACCTATCGAAGATACTATACCCTCACCTACCCTTGCCAATATGGTCTCTTCGCCAGCTCCCCCAACCAATTGTTGAATATTGGTGCGAACCGTTACCCTTGCCTTTGCTATGAGCTGAATACCGTCTTTAGACACGGCAGCAACTGGAGGAGTGTCAATAACCTTTGGATTAACTGACATCTGTACAGCCAAAAGCACATCTCTACCAGCTAAATCAATAGCCGTTGCCATATTGTAGGTAAGTTCTATATTGGCCTTAGAGGCCGACACCAAAGCATGCACCACCTTTTCTACATGACCGCCCGAAAGGAATAAGGCTTCAAGCTCGTTGCGAGTAATGCCCTGCAATCCAGCCTTCTGAGCCTCAATAAGAGCACGCACAATAATTTGAGGCGGCACCTTACGGATACGCATTAAAAACAACTGTATTAGGGAGATATTAACTCCTGAAACACGAGCCGACATCCATAATAGGAAGGGCACGTAGTAAAAAAAGAGGCTAAACAGGATGATTCCTGCCACAACCATGAAAATTAAAAGTAACTCGTTCATTTTTTATATATTAATTTATATTTTACAATTTGTATTTTACAATTTATATATCACAATTTATATGTCACAACTTATATATCTCAAAACTAAATTTTGAGTTGTTAGATCAAAATATTAAGGCCTTGCCTTGCAATGACAAAATTTTGCTTAATTCAATTTTCAAATGGGTATAACTACAATTTGTTTCCCATGTATTTTAACCACAACTATTGGTATATCTTCATCAATAAAGCCATCCTCACTTTTCACCTCCACTATTGTTTGCTTTATCATTGCCTTACCCATAGGATTGAGTCGCGAAATACTTAAGCCCTCATCACCCACACAAATAACTTGCTCTACATCTGTCGAAACCGTAGCATCCGCCATGGTTTTAAGAGCCAAAGCATCAAGCGCTTTTGATTTTACTAGCCAATAAAAAACTATAACAAAAACTACAATAGAAGATACTAAACTTATATTGCCTGCCACCAGTCCTATATTACTATAGGCATAAACAACGCCGCCTACTCCAAACAAGGCTCCGCCAACAGCTGCAAAAGTAATTCCTGGCAGCAAAAATATTTCTAAGAGAATAAGAATAATTCCCAAGGAGCATAGTACAACAACAAAAAAAATATCCATGATAAGTAATTTATATATAGTACATTATTTATTCTGCCGCAAATATTTTATTTCTGCATTTCTAGCCTTTATTTCCATTTTCTTAAAATTGTCTTGTAAGCCTTCCAATTTATTTTCCTTAGATATGATTGAGGCCTGCATTGCATTTTTTGTGCTCGTATTTCCTTTTGAATATAGCAGTCTTTCGTTTTCAAGATCATCGTGCAGGAAAGAAATATCCTTTCGTAGCGATTGTGATTGTGTGTAGAATCCTTTGGCAGTCTCATTTTCAAATTCGTCAAAAAAACGGTAGACTATATTGTCATTTATCACAAAAATAAATTCGTGTTTCTGTAAATTTGTTTTCTTCGTATTATTAGTATTTCGCTGCTCTAATAAACTTGCATACGAATCTTTTTTCCATGTATCTTTTATTGAACGAACCTCTGATCTGGCAAGCAAGACATTCATATCCTCAGAGCCTACAAGTGTAATTTCTTCGTTAGGAATAAAGGTGTAAATAACAAGTTTATCTTCAGGAAGAAATCTATCGCTCACAAAATAGCCCAAACCATTGTATTCATCAATAGCCAAGAAATAGTCGTTATAGATGGAATTGAAAGGCATACCCAGTTGCTTTGGGCTTAGATAGGAATCACTGTTAAGATTGTAGGCTGTCACAAACAAGTCGTAGCCCCCAATAGAGCCATGTCCTTGCGATGCGAAATAGAGAGTCAAACCATCAGAGAGAACGAATGGATAATTATTTTGGTCTAAAGAATCTGTGGGGAGCTTCAGTGCTAGGTCTTCCGACCAATTGTTTTGTAGTTTATTTTGATAGAATAGAGAGAGATTGCCATCCTTGTCGGCCTTGGAAAAATAACGCTTGTCTTGCAATTGATTTTCATATACCACTGTCTCTTTGTCGCCACTATAGCTGAATTGCCCACTTTCTTCACTTAAAAAAATATGATCTAAGAAAGTTTTCTTATCTACAATAAGACTATCGATAATCTGTATATCTTCGCAATTTGCCAGCATTCTAGCAGCATTTCTAGCCTGATACCAGTGTTTTCTTATTTCCATCGCCTTTTCTTCTTCATGCTTACTCATCAAAAAATCATAGTATGTCCCAAAGGAATCTACAGACTCTTCAAAGCGGTTTTGCTTATAGAATAGGCGACCAAGAGAATAATAGGCTTCGGGTATTTCTTTGGATGATGCAAAACGCAAATATTTTTCAGCCTTGGCAAGTTCCCCCGTTTCTAACAAACAATTTCCATACCACTGATTGAAAGAGGCATTTCGTGGCGCTGCCTGCACTTGTTTTTCAAAAAAATCTTTCGTTTCTGCATATTTACCCTCTAGGTACATTTTTCTTGCCTCATCCAAGCTTTGTCCTTGAAGCAGAATGCAGAAAAATAGACCTATAAATATGAATTGTAAGTGTTTCATCTGAAAAATTGCTAATGAGATTACTTGTTTTGAATTTATTAACATTTCAAAGATAGGCATATTTTTTTATATTTTATATGAAATATAAAAAAAACGCATCAAAATAAAAAATTAAGATATCACTAAAAAACAAAGGATTTACAAGCAATAGCGCTGCCTTACTTTCTCAATAGGAATATCAATTGCAAATATTTGCCAAAGAAGAAATTTCTCCAAGCAATTTTGAATCTATAGCACAGGGGTGATTTGTTTTTTCTAAAAACATCCAAAATTTCCTTTGTCTGAAGTTTAATTTGTTTTCCCGAGGTTTTTTGATCGGCATGTATCCTAAAATATGCCATATTTCTATCTATCATCAAGGGCTCTGATAGACTTAAAAGCCTGAACCACAAATCTAAATCCATCACCATCTGGTATTTTTTATCGAAACCTCCCACATTTTGAAGTGCTCGTTTTCTGAAGAAAGTTCCCTGTTGTCTTAAAATATTGGGATCTGATAGCAGGCTTTGTCGTGTAATTTTTGCACTCTTTTCTGGTCTAAAATACTTGTCTTTATCGAACAAAAAAGTTATATCTCCAACCAACCAATCAATATTAGCAGATTCAAAGGAATCCACAACTTGAGAGAGCACATCGGGTTCTAAATAATCATCCGAATTAATCCATCCAACAATATCGCCAGTACTCATTTCTAAGCCTTTTTGTAGGGCGTCTGCCTGTCCTTCGTCTTTTTCCGACAAGTATTTGAGGTGTGGATATTTTTTCAATATCGCTAGTGTGCCATCGGTAGATCCACCATCAATCACAATATGCTCTACTTCCACCTTTGCTTGCGCTTGGACTGATATAATATTTTCTTCTATAAACTGTGCCTGATTGTAAGATGGAGTCAGAATGGTGATTTTTGTCATTTTTTTATTCCTGAGTTCTGAATTTAATTAATTTTGCCGGAACCCCACCAACTATGGAATAAGGAGCTACATCTTTATTGACAAGGCTACCTGCAGCAATAATGCTCCCCTTTCCTATGCGCACCCCATCCAAAACGGTACTGCCTGCACCAAGCCAAACATTGTCCTCAATAACAAGACCCTTCTTGGTAGATGGCTGATTCATAATAGGAATGTCTAGGGATTCAAATCCATGGTTTTCGGAGAAAATAGAAACATTAGGGCCAAAAATAACATACGAACCTATTTCTACCATTCCCCTTACCTGAATAAAACAAGATTGTGAGATACCTACATTATTGCCTATTTTTAAGCCCTCGCCCAAATCACGTAAGACTCCGGTGCAATCGATAATTGTATTTTTTTTTATAGTCACATTATTACCAATCTCTACGCCTTGCCTAGACAGGGCATTTATTTCTACACAATCCTCAATATTGACCGTTGCCCCTAGGCTGATTTTATGCTTGTGTGTTATTTTGCAATTTTTGCCTACAAAAAGAAGCCCCTTAGATTTTCGCAAAAAAGGCTTGTAGAAAAATAAAGCTCGTAGAAAGGCGATAAATTTTTCTCTGAAAATGAGGAATAGATCGAAGACACTTACGGCATCATCAATTTTATATCCCTCCTTACCCATGCGGCGGATAAGGAAGTTAAAATATTTTTTCATAAATAGACATTAATGAGTTATAATATAAGTCGGCCGAAAACCGCTGTTTTGCCCTATCTGATATTGCTGAATAATCAAAAGAAGAAACTCCTTTTTCGGATTCAAAAAAGGCAGTGATTTTTTCTTTTAAATCTCTTGCATCTCCAGACTCAAAAAGCATTCCATTGATTCCCGGCTCTATAAGTTCGGGGATACCCCCTATCCTAGCCCCCAAAATGGGAGTGCCCAAACAAAGGGACTCGATTACACTAAAGGGGTTGTTTTCGTACCATTCTGAGGGTATCACAAGAAATCTTGCCTTAGATAATATATTTTGTATGCTGTCCCAGTTTTGAAATCCCAAAAACTCAATATTATCTTGCGTGTATTTTTTCTGTAGATCCTCTAATAATGGTCCACTTCCTATAACTTTCAAGGTATAAGGAAGTTTTGAGGCCTCCTCTAGCAAGGTTTCGACACCTTTTTCTGCAGAAATGCGACCTAAATAACAATAATAATCATCCCGCAATTCCTTTGCTGGAGGTATGTTGATGATGTCGATAAAATTATTCAACACCGTCAATTTTTCTTCTGCAAACCCGCCTTGCATCATCTTTTTTTTCATAAATGCACTAGGACAAATAAAACAATCTGTAAAAGATGACAGTACCTTGCAATTCCATTTTTTAGCCTCTACAAAAGCTAGGAAACTTGCCAGTATGCTATTTTTGGTGCAAGAGTATTTTAATACATTAAACTTCGACTTATAGCAAAGTTCGCAAATATCAATGCCTTGTCGCAAGCTATCTGATCGCGGACAAAGCAGCTTGTAGTCATGAAGCGTCCACACAAGTTTTATATTTCTTTCATGAGCAAGCTTGGCAATGATAGGCGACAATTGGCTGTGAATATTATTCAAATGCACAATATCTGGTCTGAAAGCATCCAGAATAGCATTAAACTTACGCTTTACCTCCGATGATCCTAGAGGGCGAATAATAGATTTTAAGATTTTATTCTTGCTAGTTGTAGAATAATTAATCTCGCTGGGGAAATATTTCTCACATGAAGAAAAATTATTTGAGGGATGCTGCATGCTAAAAAAAGCTACCTCATGTCCTTTTTCTCTCAATAGCTTCTCCATAGCGAGTGAATAGACACAATCGCCTCCATGTGGATGATAGAATTTATTGGCTATAAGGACTCGTTTCATATTACTATGAAAAACGAAAAAGCGGGGCTATTATTGCCCCACTTTAATATTCTTTAACCACATTTAGAATTACCGCAGTTTTTGCACATCAGGCAGCCCTCTTGATACAACAGGGTTTCGAGACCACAGCTATTGCATTTCAAACCCTTGGCGGCACCGTCGGGAAGGTATTTTTTTAATGCACGCTCAACCCCATTTTTCCATGTGTTGATAGATTCGCTATTTAATTCCAAATCTTGTACCAATTTGAGTACCTGGTCTATGGGCATTCCATAGCGCAAGACCCCAGAAATAAGTTTTGCATAATTCCAAAACTCAGGATTAAACTTGTCTTGCAAGCCCTCCATGGTTGTTTTGTATCCTTTTTTGTTGGTGTACTGAAAATCATAACTTTTATTGCCATTTTCATCAACATTCTTTATCAGCGAACCTGTAAGTACCGATTTGGGGAGAAAAATACCCTCTTCTTCATCGTTTATTCCTGTAAATATCTCGTATGGACGACCATTCAAAAGTCCAACAAAGGCTATCCATTTTTCCTTATTATTTTGAAATTTAACAACATCGGCATCCAATTCGCGAGGGCGCTTGGTCACAACAACGGGCTGCTCTATACAGTTGCAATCCTTCCTTTTCTTTTCTTCTGCCGACAATAAAACTCCATTTCTTGATCCATCTCTATAAACGGTACAGCCCTTGCAGCCTGCTTTCCAAGCTTCTACATACAATTTGTCGACCAGTGCCTCATCCACATCATTGGGCAAATTGATGGTTACCGAAATGGAATGATCTACCCATTTTTGTATGCGCCCTTGCATCTTTACTTTTTGCAGCCAATCGACATCGTTGGAGGTAGCCTTATAATATGGTGATTTAGCAACAATATCATCGACTTCCGCCTGTGTATATTTTTTTGTGGTAGAATAATTATTGACTTTCATCCACTCAACAAATTTATGATGAAAAACGATAAACTCCTCGAAAGCGTCGCCCATTTCATCGACGAAATCGACTTTTACGTCCATATCATTGGGATTAACCTTGCGGCGACGCTTATAAACAGGGAGAAAAACAGGCTCTATGCCCGAACTTGTTTGTGTCATAAGGCTGGTTGTGCCAGTAGGAGCAATGGTAAGGCAAGCAATATTTCTGCGCCCATATTTCTGCATATCCTCTCCTAATAGAGGGTCTGCAGCTATAAGTCTTTGTATAAAAGGATTGTTTATTTCCCTCTGAAAGTCAAAGATTTCAAATGCACCCCTATCTTTGGCTAGTTCTATTGAAGATTTATAAGCAGCTAAAGCCAAAGCTTTTTGAACCTTTTCAGCAAAATCGCTAGCTTCTTCAGTGCCATAACGAAAATTAAGTGCGGCAAGCATATCTCCCTCAGCAGTGATGCCAACACCAGTACGCCTACCTTGCAAGGTCTTTTTTTGTATCTTCTCCCAAAGCCTACGCTCTGCGTCTTTTACTTCTTTATTTTCTGGATCTGCATCTATTTTTTTCAAGATAGCATCAATTTTTTCTGACTCTAAGTCTATAATATCATCCATTATGCGCTGAGCCATAGCGGCGTGAGATTTAAACAAGTCAAAATCAAAATAGGCTTCTTTGGTATACGGATTCACCACATAGCTATAGAGATTTATTGCCAACAAGCGGCAACTATCGTAAGGACAAAGGGGTATCTCGCCGCAAGGGTTGGTTGATACCGTATTAAACCCAAGATCTGCATAACAGTCTGGAACGGATTCTCTAATAATGGTATCCCAAAATAATATGCCAGGTTCGGCAGACTTCCAAGCATTGTGAACAATTTTTTTCCACAAAGTAGTGGCTTCAATACTTTTAGTAAAACTAGGCTCATCAGAATCTATTGGGTATTGTTGGGTATATTGAGTATTTTCGGTTGCAGCCTTCATAAAGGCATCGTCTATCCTCACCGAAACATTAGCTCCCGTAACCTTGCCCTCCGTCATTTTGGCATCTATAAAAGACTCTGAATCGGGATGCTTTATAGAAACACTAAGCATAAGAGCTCCTCTACGCCCATCTTGAGCAACCTCGCGTGTAGAATTTGAATAACGCTCCATAAAAGGAACTAAGCCTGTGGAGGTGAGTGCCGAATTTTTTACTGGCGAACTCTTGGGGCGTATGTGCGATAAATCGTGCCCAACTCCTCCCCTACGCTTCATAAGCTGCACCTGCTCCTCGTCAATTTTAATGATAGCACCATAAGAATCGGCGGCTCCATCCATGCCTATCACAAAGCAATTGGAAAGAGAGGCTATCTGGAAATTATTGCCTATACCGGTCATCGGACTGCCCTGAGGTACTATATATTTGAACCTATCAAACACCGCAAAAAGAGCCTCTTCGGTGAGCGGATTTTTGTACTTAGACTCCACTCGGGCTATTTCTCTAGCCAAGCGACGGTGTAAATCAACTGGAGATTTTTCATAAATATTACCAAAAGCATCCTTCAAGGCATATTTATTGACAAATACCTTAGCAGCTAATTCGTCGCCCTTAAAGTAATCAAGGGAGGCTTTGTATGCCTGCGCAAATGTGTATTTTTGTTCCTGCATGATAAAATTACTTATTCCTTTTATAATAATGTTGAAATTCTTAACCCTGTAAATAATATAGAAATGAAATAGACTGCAATATTAAGCATTCTAACTTAATTCACCAAAAAAAATAACAATCTAAAAATTATAATTTCAAAAATATTTCTATTTAAATCATCAACTACCTACTATACAGCGATATGATTTTTTAAAAAATGTCAGTAATTTTCTTAAATAAAAACTTTAATGTTATTTAAAATTCCAAAATAAATATTAACGGCGTGTGCGCCCTGCATCCAAGCGCAAGAAAATGAACAAAAGAATAGTAAAGCCCCATAAAGAAGAGCCGCCATAACTAAAAAATGGTAGGGGAATACCAATCACTGGCGTAAGGCCAATAACCATACCAATATTGATGACTACATGAAAAAATAGTACCGAGATAAGACTATAAGCATAAACCCTATTGAAGGTGTGCTTCTGTCGCTCTGCCAAAAAAATCAGTCGTAAGAGAAAAACTAAAAAAACAATGAGTATTAATGATGTGCCTACAAATCCTCTCTCCTCGCCTACCGTACAGAAAATAAAATCTGTATCCTGCTCTGGCACATATTTCAACTTTGTTTGCGTGCCATTCAAAAAACCCTTTCCCCAAAAACCTCCCGAACCAATGGCAATCTTGGACTGATTCACATTGTAGCCCGCTCCATTGAGATCATCAATCATCCCTAAAGAAACCTCAATCCTCCTCTTTTGGTGTGGCTCTAAAATATGATCGAAAACATAATCCACCGAATAGAGAAATGAAACAAGAAAAATAATTAGCACAACAATCAAAGAATAAGTCTTTGGAGAGGACTTGATTGCCAAATAAATTGAATATACACAGATCAAGCCCAAAACTAATAATGCTACATAAGTAACATCAAAAGGGAAAAAAAATGATGCCAAAATCGATGGCACAAATATGCCCAATATGACTATTAATAAGTACTTAATACTTTTGAAGCCCTTGCTATAATAAGCAATCAAAGACAGTCCTATAATAATGACCAAGGACAATACCATGATTTCTCCCAAGGGAGTTGCATAAAAGAAACTTTCAGCATATTTTATGCTAATAATAAAAATAAGAACAGTAGAAAACCCAAATAAAAGAACGGAACCCGTCATTCCCTCCCTATATAAAACGATGAAAAAGGCTAGGTAGACCAAGGCTGAGCCTGTCTCTTTTTGTAAGATTATTAAAAGAATAGGGAGCAAAAATAAGCCTGCGGCTAGGCTTAAATTTTTGAAAGTAAGCAATTTAAACTTATACCCACTTAACAATCTAGCCAATGCCAAGGAAGTAGCAAATTTTGAAAATTCTGCGGGCTGAATACTTACGGGACCTATAACCAACCACGAGCGAGAGCCCTTAATCTCCGGAGCTATAAATATTGTTAGAATAAGCACCAATATAACGAAGGCGTAGAGCCAATAGGAAAACACCTTATACCAATCGTCATCTACCAAAAGAATCAAAAATCCTAAGATAAAAGACGAGCCTATCCAAACCAACTGCATGCCCGAACGGGTAGATAAATCTAATATATTAGAGTGCTGATAATCATAACTGGCAGCATAAATACAAACCCAGCCACATACCACCAAGATAAGGTAGAGCAGCACAGTCCACCAATCCAGAGAGTGCCATAAACTAATTCGTTTGTATTCCATAAGGCAAAATTATTGCGCTTCTAATTCGTTCTTCCACCCATTGGCTAGACTCGGAAATTTTTCCATTAAGATATTTCTCAATCATTAAGCGACCTATGGGCACTGCATAAGTAGCACCAAACCCGCCGTTTTCTATATAAACAGAGATGGCAAGCTTGGGATCGTCCATTGGAGCAAAACCCATAAAAATAGAGTGGTCTTTTCCTATATTTTCGGCCGTTCCAGTTTTTCCACAAACGGCAATATCTGGAATATTAGCTGCCCGGCATGTGCCGCCTGTCACTGCCCTATGCATTCCCTCCACTATAGGGTCGTAATGCCTTGAGCTTATTCCTGTATAATGAGGCCGGGTGTACAAGGTATCTAAGTCGTTGTCCTGAATTTCCTTAACAACATGGGGCACATAATAATGTCCTCTATTGGCAATGCCTGCTGCCAGATTGCAAAGCTGAATAGGGGTGCTTAAAATCTCTCCCTGCCCAATGGATATAGAAATTACTGTATGCGCATTCCACCGGTGTTTGTACATATTATTATATGACTGACTGTTGGGTATAAATCCGCGCTTTTCCCCAGGGAGATCTATGCCTAACTTATAACCAAAGCCTTGAAGCACCATAAGATCCTTCCATCTATCGAAGGCCTCATCAATAGTAGAATATTTTTTGCGATTTTCTAGCATAGCCTTCATCCCCCAACAAAAATAGGCGTTGCATGAGGTTGCCACGGCAGCCACCAAAGCTAGGGGCGATGCGTGAGGATGGCATTTGGGCCTACCTCCCCCAGCAGGGAAACCCATATTGCAGGTGTAATGCGTACTCGGTTCTATAATACCCTCTTCCAGAAAAACCAAGCCCTGAGCTACCTTAAATGTAGAGCCCGGAGGATACCTAGCATTCATTGTCCTATCAATTAGCGGCTTATTGGGATGATTGAGTAGCAGCTTATAATTATCGCCAAATTTTCTTCCCACCAATAGCGATGGGTCGTAGGTAGGACTAGCTACCATGCAAAGAACCTCGCCTGTAGAAGGCTCTATAATTATTATACTGCCCGTTTTATTACGCATCAATTCTTCGCCATAGGCTTGTAAGTCCATATCTATGGAAAGCTTAAGATTCTTTCCCGAAGCAGGTGCTTGGTCATATAATCCATCCTCATATTTTCCCTTGATTCGTCCATGGGCATCCCTCAACAAAATCTCTACGCCTTTTTTTCCTCGCAGGTATTGCTCATAAGATCGCTCTATTCCCGACTTCCCGACATAGTCGCCTTGAACATAATATTCGTCTTGCTTTATATCGCGCTTATCTGCTTCGGCAATATATCCAAGAACGTGTCCTGCATTGGCAAAAGCATAATCTCGGGCCGTACGATTCTGAATATAAAATCCATAAAACTTATATAGACTCTCTTGCAAAACACCATATTCCTTATTTCCCAACTGGGTGAGAAATATTTGAGGGGTGTAAGGAGAGTAGCCCGGATTAAGCCTCCTATCCTTCATGTCATCAAGTCGCTTTTTGAATTGAGGATAAGGAATATTTAAAATCTGACAAAATTCCAATGTGTCGAAAGTACTGGTTTCTTTCATCACAACCATCACGTCATAGGCTGGCTGGTTATAAACCAAGAGCTTATCATTCCTATCATATAATAATCCCCTAGATGGATAAAGTGTTTTTTTCAAAAAAGCATTATTATCGGCTGAAATCTTGTAGGAATCACTGAAGATTTGCAAGTTTACTAGCTGCAATATATATATGAAGACGATAAGGCAAATAAAACCTATTATAATTTGCCTACGAGTGCCACCTGCTAAATTAGAATTATTCACTTCTTTATTCTCGGATTAAACTGTTCTAAACCATATATTAAAAGAAGAGTGAAAACAGAACTACCTGCAATGCGGCAAAACAAAATTAATGGATCCAACAAAGAAAATGACTCTACTGAAAACAAGACCACCTGATGCAGCAATACCACAAAACTAGCATAACGTAAAAATAAACCTGTGCCAAAAATATTAATAGAAGGAACACAAAAATTTACCAGGTCGCGGGGCGAAAATAGTTGAAGTCCATAATAACGCACAAAACCAGCGACGGTGCTAGCCAGCATATGTACACCCAAACTATAATTGAAAAAATCTATAGAAAAACCTAGCAAAAAAGATAATAATAGAACTACATTTCTATTCATATCTGTGGGTAGCTTTATAATAAAATAAATATAAAGCAGGGGCGTAATAAAACCCAGTATGTGAATCTTATTGAAAATATAGACCTGCAAAAACACAAGAATAATAAATAATAATACCTGCCTCCACCACTGATTTGTCATTGCTTAAGCCCTCCTGTTTCTAAGGTAAATTGCTCTTCCCTATGCCTGCTTTTTAGAAGCAAGACTTGATTTAAAGATGTAAAATCTGACGACAAGGAAATTTTTAGAGAATTAAAATTGTCGTCTCTCTGTTTTTTTGCTTCTAAAATATATCCCACAACCAAACCTTCTGGGAAAATCGCAGAATAACCACTGGTCACAATCGTATCGCCAACCAAAAACTCAGCATGCCTAGGCAATTCTTCCAAATTTGCATACTTAAAACTCTTACCATCCCAACTCATAGAGCCAGTATAGGAACTATGCTTGAGCTTACAACTCATCCGGAATTTTGGATTCAAAATAGGAATCACCAACGAATAGTTTTCTGAGGTAGACATCACAATGCCAACAAGACCCTTGGAAGAAACAACTCCCATATTGGCAAGCACTCCACTCTTACTGCCCTTGTTTAGGGTTAATATATTGTTTACTCCTCGCAAATTACTATTAATAACCCTTGCTGTAATAAACTCAAACGAATTTTGATATTCCTCATAATTAGCAGTCAAGGATGTATGTGCTAGGCTGTCTTCTTGAGACTTAAGGAGATCGTTTAACCTCAAAATCTGCTCTTCTAGCTCAATCATTCTTTCTGTCAAATCTTCATTTTCAGATCGTAGATGAATATAGGAAGTTAAATTGTCGGAAGTGGAATAAAAACTCCCCACAATCTCATTCTCTATAGTCAAATACTTACTGCCCTGATATGAGTTGTTTTTAACAAGAGCTAAACTCGACAAAAAAAGTAATAATAACAATAATAGCCAATGAACATTATTGATGATAAATCTTATAAGATTCTTCATTTCCTACTTTCTATTTTTAAAACTTTTTCCACATTTAGCCAAATAAGTAATTTAGTAATGTTACCTAATCAAAAAATTAAATTTACCAATATTTTTCAATGCGATTCCTGTACCCTTAGCAACAGCATGAAGTGGATCTTCTGCAATATGAAATGGGATGTTTATCTTGTCGGAAAGACGCTTATCTAAACCCTTGAGAAGGGCTCCACCTCCTGCCAAATAAATGCCATTTCTAACAATGTCGGCATAAAGTTCGGGGGGGGTTTGCTCTAAGGCACTTAAAACAGCAGTTTCTATTTTTGAAATAGATTTGTCTAAGCAGTGTGCAACTTCTTGATAAGAAACTGGCACCTCCATGGGCAGGGCTGTCATTCTGTTGGGTCCATAAATAATATAATCTTCGGGGGGATCTGGCAAATTTACCAGAGCAGAACCTACATTGATCTTGATCAATTCTGCGGTGCGTTCGCCTACTCGCATATTATGCTGGCGACCCATATATTCTACAATATCGGCTGTCAAATCATCGCCTGCTATACGTATGGATTTATTAGAAACAATACCTCCCAAGGATATGATGGCAATCTCGGTGGTTCCCCCACCTATATCCACAATCATATTTCCCTCTGGAGCCTCTACATCCAAGCCAATGCCAATTGCTGCTGCCATAGGCTCGTAAATCATATAAACATCCCTACCTCCAGCATGCTCCGCAGAATCTCTAACAGCGCGCAACTCAACCTCCGTACTGCCCGAAGGAATACAGATAACAATACGCAAAGAAGGTGCAAAAAGACGACTCCTAGAGCCAATCATCTTTATCATGCCCCTAATCATCTGCTCAGCTGCATAAAAATCTGCAATAACTCCATCCCTAAGTGGGCGTATAGTCTTTATATTCTCATGCGTTTTTCCATGCATCTGCCTTGCCTTCTCACCTATAGCCAAAAGCTTGTCCGTACGCCTATCTAAAGCTACTACCGAGGGCTCGTCAACAACTATCTTCCCATTGTAGACGATGATGGTATTGGCCGTGCCAAGGTCTATCGCTATTTCTTGTGTAAAAGAAAAAAATCCCATTATATCATATTGTTAAGTCATAAAAATCAAATCGTAATTATCTCTTATCGCTATCTAAAATATTAGTGCTTGAAATGTCGAACACCTGTCATTGCCATAGCCAAGCCATGTTGGTCGCAATAATCTATCGACAACTGATCTTTTATTGATCCTCCTGGCTGAACAACTGCCACAATCCCTGCCTTGCATGCTATCTCTACACAGTCGGGAAAAGGGAAAAAAGCATCCGATGCCATCACAGCTCCTTCAAGCTTGAATCCAAAATTACCAGCCTTATCTATTGCCTGATTCAAGGCATCAACTCGCGAAGTCTGTCCTACACCACTTGCCAGCAACTGCTTGTTTTTTACCAAAATAATGGCATTAGATTTGGTGCTTTTTACCAATTTATTGGCAAAAACCAAATCTTCCAATTCAGCCTCGGTTGCTTGTTTTTTAGTAATGTTATTGAGATCAGAAACCCCCTGTACGCTAAAATCCTTATCTTGCAGCAAAACGCCATTGAGAACTGATCGAAATTGAACTGACGATTGTTCAAATGGTTTTTGGATAAGGATTATCCTATTTTTCTTCTGCATCAAAACCTCCAAGGCATCGGTATGATAATCTGGAGCAATGATTATTTCAAAAAATATTGTGTTAATCTCCTCTGCTGCTGCCTTATCTACCACGCCATTGGTGATAAGCACGCCTCCAAAAGCAGAAATTGGATCGGCGGCCAATGCCAACTGCCAGGATTCTAAAACACTGTCGCGAGAGGCAATTCCACAAGCATTGTTGTGCTTTAGTATGGCAAATGTTGTTTCTGAGAACTCTTCTATCAATTGGCAGGCGGCATCAATATCTAATAGATTGTTGTAGGAAATTTCTTTGCCTTGCAATTGTTCAAAAGCCTCATCAAACTTGCCAAAAAACTGTCCTTTTTGATGTGGATTTTCTCCATACCTCAGATTTTTTGTGTCATTGATAGCGGATCTAAAAACAGAGTTTTCGCCTCCATCAAAATAAGTGAAAATAGATGTGTCGTACGAAGATGTTGTGGCAAAGGCCTCTCGCGCAAACCATTTTCTCTCTTCTTTGGTGCTCCTTGCTCCTTGCTCCTTGAGCAAATCCGCTAATGCTACATATTGATTTTGTGATGCTACAACAAGCACATCATTAAAATTTTTAGCTGCTGCCCTAATTAGTGATATGCCTCCAATATCTATTTTTTCTATTATCTCGCTTTCTGAAGCTCCTGAGACCAAGGTCTCTTCAAAAGGATATAAATCTACAATAACGAGATCCATTTCAGGAATTTGATATTCATCCAACTGAGCAAGGTCGGAAGATATATCTCTTCGGGCAAGTATGCCACCAAATATTTTGGGATGCAAGGTTTTCACCCTTCCTCCTAAAATGGGGGGGTAAGAAGTCAGACTTTCAACAGAGGTACAATTAAAACCTAGGGATTCAATAAAATTCTGCGTACCGCCTGTGGAGAAGAAACGAACTCCTTCTTTAGCCAAAAGACTTAGTATGTCATCAAGTCCATCTTTGTAATACACCGAAACCAAGGCGTTTTTTATCTGTTTTTGAGCAGGCATAGTCACTGATTAATTAAAAAAATATCATTAAGGATACAAAATTAATCAATTTTGTTTTAATTTTACTATAAAAACAAGAAATTAATAATTAATAAAGGAGGACGGAAGGAGATTAATTAGATCTAATAAGGTTTTAGGTGTGTAATCAAAAAAAACTTGCATTTGCATTATGAATAGTAGGGCTTAATATTCAATTATTTAGACTGTTCACTTTCTAATTACTATATACTGATTAAACCATAATTTATTCTTATTTTTGCAATATTAATTTCATCAAAAAATAGTATCTTCATGATAAAAAAACAAATTCCAGTGACTATTATTACGGGTTATTTGGGCTCAGGCAAAACTACTTTAATAAACAATATCATAAGGCAGTATCCTGCCAAGAGATTTGCGATTATTGTCAACGAGTTTGGAGATATTGGCATAGATGGCGATTTGATTGCAGGCACCAAGGAGCAGATTTATGAGCTTAACAATGGCTGTATTTGCTGCTCCATCCATTCCGATTTTCGTCAAACAATAGAAGGATTACTTAAAAACGGAAGGGTCTTTGACCATCTCTTGATAGAAACAACGGGAATTGCCGACCCCAGCACAGTATTAAGGGCGTTTATGGATGCCGAGATTAGCAATATATTCAAAATACAGTCGCTCGTTTGTTTGGTCGATGCCATAAACTTTCAAGAAATTATATTTTCTAGTGAAGAGCTCAAGCTTCAGCTGTGTTTGGCAGACATTGTTTTGTTAAATAAATCTGGAGCTAAGACCCCTCAAGAACTGCTAAAAATGAAGGATGTGATACTATCTATTTCGCCTTTGGCTATTTTATTTGAAGTGGAGCACTCCGATATTAGCTCTTTGAACCTTCTTGACACACACAATTATGAGAGAGAAGAAATTGAAAAACAGGCATTATCATTTCGCAATATATTTTCTTCGACTTCAGCCTCGGCAGACATAAAACTTTTGCACCCACATACTACATTTAGTTTCGCCATCCCTGGAAGTTTAGACTTAGAAAAATTTAATGTGTGGATTGAAAATTTCATCTATCAAAATAGTCAAAACATATACCGTATAAAAGGAATTTTAAGTTTTAAGGAATTTGATTATAAGATTGTTTTTCAGTCCGTTAGAGACTCTTTTTCCTTAGAGCAAGGCGGAGCTTGGAATGAGGAGTCTCGATTTTGCAAACTTGTATTTATAGGTAAAAATATTGATAAAGAGAATATCGAACATGGTTTTTATGGACTACTTACATCTCAAATACAAAATATTAGCTTCTACTAGCGAACAAAAAACACAAAAAAAAAGCGGGTTTGTCACTTTTTTTTTGTAATTTTGCTAGTCGTCTGGGATTGTCGTTCAATGGCATATTTCATTGCCCACTTGCAAACCTTGAATAATTAATCCTTCTAAACAAAGCAATATGGTTAAAACAAATTATCAATCATTCACACTTTTCAATTATAAAAATATTCCGCAAATTGCGAATCTTAATAATGCCGACAAGGAAGCCATAGAAGTTGTGGGGCGTGTGTTACCTTTCAAAACAAACAACTATGTAATCAACGAACTAATCAATTGGAACAACATTCCCAATGACCCTATTTTTACGCTCACCTTTCCTAGGAAAGAAATGCTGAACAAGAAACACTACAAAGAAATATTAGAATTGCTTGCTAATAATACACCTGCGGATATTCTCAAGGAAAGCATCAATAAAATACGCTTGAAACTAAACCCCAACCCTGCAGGGCAAGAGCACAACGTTCCATATTTGGACGATATAAAACTGCACGGTATTCAGCACAAATACAGGGAAACAGTACTTTTTTTTCCCAGCCAAGGACAAACTTGCCATGCCTACTGTTCTTTTTGTTTTCGCTGGCCACAGTTTTCGGGTATGAGCGGTCTAAAATTCTCCATGAAAGAATCCAACCTTCTATATAAATATCTGGTAAAACACCCCAAAGTTACCGACATCCTATTTACTGGAGGAGATCCGCTAACTATGAGCACTAAAATACTTAGCAAATATATAGAGCCCCTACTGGACAAGAGTCTGGCACATATACGCACCATACGCTTGGGCACAAAATCTTTGGCATATTGGCCATATCGTTTTTTGAGCGACCCCGATGCCGACGATTTGATTACACTTTTTGAAAAAGTTGTGAAAGCGGGTAAAAATATTACCATACAAGCGCATTTCAATCATCCTGTAGAGCTAAGCACGGATGCCGTAAAAGATGCCATAGCACGCATTAGAAATACGGGAGTACAGATAAGAACGCAGTCGCCTCTTTTACGCAATATAAATGACCATCCCGATATATGGGCCGATATGTGGCGCAAGCAAGTAGACCTAAACTGCATACCATACTACATGTTTATTGCCAGAGACACTGGCTCTAAAGCCTTTTTTGAACTTCCCCTAGAGCGCTGTTGGGATATTTTCAGAAAGGCATATTCGCAAGTTAGTGGCATTTGTCGCACAGTAAGAGGCCCCAGCATGAGTTCCGACCCAGGGAAAGTACAGGTATTGGGTATTGCCAAAATAAAAGAAGAGAAAGTATTTGTTCTTAGCTTTATTCAAGCTCGTAATGCACATTGGGTAGACATTCCCTTTTTTGCTCAATATGATGCCAAAGCCACTTGGATAGATCAGCTTAAACCAGCTTTTGGAGAAGAGAAATTCTTTTTTGAATACGACGAAAGAGGCTATAAATACCTCAATTCCAATAAAAATACTATTGCACTGGAATAAAGTGTAATATATCTCTTTTTTATCTGCCCATTGCTCGGTAATAAATTTAAATAGTATAACTTTGTAGTTCTAAAATTAATAATATGCCATTAAACCTGCCTCAGGATTTGCCTGCAATTGATTTGCTGAAGAAAGAAAACATCTTCGTAATAGATACTTTGAGAGCGTCTAGCCAGGATATACGCCCACTAAAAGTTGTTGTTCTCAACTTAATGCCTCTCAAGATAGCTACCGAAACAGATCTTATTCGCCTACTCTCTAACAGCCCCTTGCAAATAGAGCTTGATTTTCTTAAGATAAAAGGCCATGTATCCAAAAATACTCCCGCAGAGCATATGGATGCTTTTTACAAGACCTTTGATGTAATAAAAAATCAAAATTACGACGGCATGATTGTAACTGGGGCTCCCATAGAACTAATGGATTTTGAACAAGTTTCGTATTGGAATGAGCTGAAAGAAATATTTGACTGGGCACGCATTCATGTCACCTCTAGTCTATATATATGCTGGGCTGCACAGGCAAGCCTCAACTATTTTTATGGAATAAAAAAATACCCGCTTAAGAAAAAAATATTTGGCATATTTGAACACGAACTTGTAATGAAAAACTCCCCTCTTTTTAGGGGCTACGACGATGTTTTTTTTGCCCCACATAGCAGGCACACCGAATTTAGAAAAGAAGATATATTGAAAATTGCTGAATTACAGATACTCTCAGAATCTAAAGATGCAGGTGTATATGCAGTTGTATCACGTGGAGGTAGAGAGTTCTATGTATCTGGCCACTCGGAGTACTCGCCAAAAAGTCTCCATGAAGAATATATGAGAGACCTGCAACTAAACTTGCCCATAGAGATGCCCTGCAATTATTACTTAGACAACGAAGTAGAAAAAGGTATCGTGGTAAAATGGCGATCGCATGCCAATCTTTTATTTTCAAACTGGCTCAATTATTTTGTTTATCAACAAACACCTTATGATGCCAAACTTATTTCCTCCTTAGAGGAATTAAATTCATAAAACATGCCCGAATTAACTCTCATAACCCCGACCCTGCTTTTTTCGGCTGTATCATTAATATTATTGGCATACACCAACCGATTTCTATCGTATGCTCAACTGATAAGGATATTAAAAGAGCAATACACCTTGAAGCACGATTCAGTAACGGCAGCACAAATAAAAAATTTGCGTAAGCGCTTATATCTGACAAGAAACATGCAGATATTTGGTATTGCCAGCCTTTTGTTTTGTGTAGTAAGTATGCTACTCATATACATCCGATTGCAGCTTGCTGCCGAGTATGTTTTTGTATTCGCCTTGCTCTTATTTAGCATATCCTTGTGCCTTTGTATGTGGGAATTGATAATTTCTGTCAATGCTCTTGAAATATACTTAGACGATATGGAGAAAAAAACTGAAAAATAAATGCACAACAAGCGTAAAATTGAATTGCTGGCTCCTGCCAAAAATCTCCTTTCTGGTATGGAAGCAATCAAGCACGGAGCTGATGCTGTCTATATTGGAGCGCCCATGTTTGGTGCTAGAGCTTCTGCATGCAATAGCATAGAAGACATCAAGCAACTGGTAGACTATGCCCACCTCTATAGAGCGAAGGTATATATTGCGCTCAACACAATATTTAAAGATAAGGAAATTGACCAAGTGCAGCAAGTAATCAACGATATTTATTTGACCGGTGCCGATGCGCTTATCATACAAGACATGGGTATATTGGAACTCGATTTGCCTCCCATTGCCATTCATGCAAGCACCCAAATGGACAATAGATCGGTAGAAAAAGTCCAATTTCTTGAGAAAGCAGGATTCTCCCAAGTTGTGCTAGCTAGAGAATTGTCTCTAAAAGAAATAAACAATATCTCAGACCAATGCCAAGTAAACTTAGAGGTTTTTGTACATGGAGCCATATGTGTAAGTTATAGTGGCCAATGCTATATAAGCCAAGCCTTTGCCAACAGAAGTGCCAACAGGGGGAATTGTGCACAATACTGCCGCATGCCCTATACCCTTGAGGATGCCGACGGAAAAATAATAGTAAACCACCAACATTTGCTATCTCCCAAAGATATGAACCGATCGGCACATCTCGAAAAATTGATAGATGCTGGTGTATGCTCACTAAAAATTGAGGGGCGATTAAAAGACCTTTCGTATGTAAAAAATATCACAGCCTACTATAGAAGCTTGCTGGACGAGATATTTGCCCGAAGAGACGAATATACTGCCGCCTCGGATGGTAAATGTAGTTTAAACTTTATGCCAAAGCCTGAAAAAAGTTTTAATAGGGGTTTTACTGACTATTTCATGACAGAAAGAAATAGATCCATCATATCGCCCGCAACACCCAAATCAATGGGTGAAGAAGTAGGGATTGTAAGTGAAATAAAAAACAATGAGTATTTTGAAGTCGCTGGAACAGAAATATTAAGAACAAAAATATTAAGTAATGGCGATGGCTTATGCTTTATCAATAAGCAAAACTTACTAGAAGGCTTTAGGGTAAACAGGGTAGACAACAAAAAAATATACCCCATAAAAATGCCTAATATCAACAAAGGCGACCTCTTGTATAGAAACTATGACCATCAATTTGAAAAACTCTTAGCACAGAACACCGCCGAAAGGAAAATAAAAATAAAACTCTCTCTGAAGGAAGATAATACAGGTTTTATCTTGCTATTGGACGACGAAACCAATATTGAAACAAGCATTACACAGGTTTGCGAGAAGGTTCTTTCGGAAAAATCTCAGGAAGAAAATATACACAAACAATTGTCTAAATTGGGGAATACCATCTTTTGCCTTGACACATTAAGCATCAACCTTAGTCAAAACTGGTTCATCCCTTCGTCTATCTTAAGCTTGATGAAGCGAAATATCATCCAAGCGCACTTGTCAAACAGAAAAAAACACTTGCCAATCAATGATACCAAAATAAAATCGACCAATCACCCATTCATATACACCAATATAAGCTACTTAGGCAATGTTTCAAACCATTTGGCAAGGAAATTTTACACCCAACATGGTGCACTAAAAATAGACAAAGCTTTTGAAATAGAAGCCCCCAAAGACGCAAAGCTTATGTTGTCCAAACATTGCATTCGCTACGATTTGGGCTATTGCAAAAAATTGCAAGAAGCTAAGGAAAGTGATCTTAAAGAGCCTTTATTTCTTTGCAGCGATCAAATAAGACTAAAACTTTCCTTCGATTGTAAAAATTGTATGATGATTGTCTCAAATGCCTAAGTTTAACTCTCTATAAAATCGACTTGCTTTTTCAAAACTGCAACTTCACCAAATATTGATACAAACCATGGTCAATTTGTAGGAGTTCGTTGTGTGTACCTTTTTCGGCAACAACACCTTTTTTAAGAACAATAATTTGGTCGGCATTCTTAATCGTTGAAAGTCGATGTGCAATGATTATGCAAGTACGCTTACTCATAAGATTGTTGAGAGCATCTTGTACCAAACGTTCGGATTCGCTATCTAGGGAACTCGTTGCCTCATCCAAAATCAATATCGAAGGGTTCTTCAATAAAGCACGGGCTATGGCTATCCGTTGGCGCTGTCCTCCAGAAAGTTTTACCCCTCGCTCGCCAACCATAGTTGCATAAGCCTCTGGAAAAGAAGAGATAAAATCATGGGCATTTGCCTGCTTGGCAGCTTCAACGATTGCCTCTTGTGGAGCTAAAGGATTACCGAAGCCAATATTTTCAGCAATAGAACCCCCAAAAAGAAGAACGTCTTGTGGAACAATGGCTATCTGAGAACGCAAATCATAGAGTGAAATGGATCGGATATCTATCCCATCAATAAAAATGTGCCCGCGGTTAATGTCATAAAATCGGAGCATCAAGGAAGCAATGGTTGTTTTTCCTGCACCACTCTCTCCCACCAATGCAAGTTTTTTTCCTGCGGCAACTTCAAAACTCACTCCTTTTAATATCTCCATATCGGCGCGGGAAGTATAGTGAAAATGAACATCCTCAAACACCAAGTTCCCCGCAAAGCGTGGTGGTGCCTGCGAGGGATGGGCACTCATCAATATATCTTCGCCAGTACCTTGCAATAATTCCAATACCCGCTCGGTGGCTCCAAGTGTTTTTTGTATCTGCGCAAACAAGTCGGCAAATCCTCCCATAGCTCCCACCACAAAGCCAGAGTAAAGAACATAGGAAGTCAAATCGCCTATCGACATACTGCCCTCAGAGACCAATTTTGCGCCAAACCAAACCACCGAAATAATGGCGCCAAACATGCCTATAGAAATAAAAACTATGAAAACAGCCCTAAATTTAGCTCCCCTAAGAGCCAGACTCACAACCCTATCAATGCTCTTGCTATAACGCAGACTTTCGTAGTATTCGTTGACAAAGGATTTTACATCAGCTATGCCCTGCAAATTTTCTTCCACAATAACATTGGAATCGGCTAGTTGATCTTGAGCACTCTTGGCTATCTTGCGAATATATTTGGAAAATATCACCGCAAATAAAATCAAAAAAGGAAAAGCCACAAGAAGAGCCAGTGTAAGCCGCCAGGAGGTGAGAGCCAAAAAAGTAATACCAACAATGAGGATAAGTCCCTGACGCAAAATCTCAGCAAAACTTGTGCTTAGCGTATCTTGTATCTGCGACAAGTCGGTAGAAACCCTACTGTGCAACTCCCCTACCCTACGCTGTGCAAAAAAATCCATAGACATAGACAAAAGTTTCTTAAAGGTATCCTTGCGCAATCCTGCCAAGCTTAGTTCTGAAACCTGTGCAAACCAAATAACTCTAAAAAAAGAAAATAAGGCTTGAATAACCAAAATAATACCCAAAACAAAGGCAATCTCATTGATGGAGTTAAATTGCATAGACGGCTTTCCTGTAGCTACATCTATCAAACTACCCATCAATTTGGGAATTGCCATGTAGGCAAGAGTAGAAATCATCAGAAAGACTAGCCCTCCCACAAACTTATCCAAATAGGGGCGAACATATTTTAATAATATAAGAGCCTTAGAAAGTGATGCCTTACTAATTTTTAGGGGTGGGCTATCTTTTTCTTGCATGTTTAAAATTTATAGGTGTACATAAAACGCAACTCGCCGGTTAGTGATTCAATATCGGCGTAATAAGCATAATTGGTGCGGCGTGAATAGAGAGTAGAAAGTATGGAAAAATAATTATGCTGATATATCTTTATATCAGACCTAAAAGTAGTGGCATGTAGAATAGCATTAGACTTATCGCCCTGCACATTGAGGGTACGAAAATCTACCGACGACAAGTCTTCCAAATCTTCGGGATAGCCCTCCCAGGTAAATATTCTATATCCCTCATGAAGCCAAGAAAATCCTATCTTATCCTTAAAAGAAATATTGACTCCTGCCTTCCATCCAAAACCACTACCCCAGTTGTAATTGCGCTCGTCGAGGGCATAATAATCACTAAGAGTGGCTCCCAGGAGTATGGCTGAGAGGTGGGCATGTCCATCCATATGCCATTCCTGATGGCGCCTGTCCTTATACAACAATGCCAAGCCAAAGGAAGCGGGAGTACCAAATTCATAGGGCTTTTTATTGGAAACACTGGAAATGGTGTCGGAATCATAGAAATCAAAATATTGAAAGGCTGCCAATCCCAGGTAATCTTTCTTAGAATCTACCAAGTCGCTGCCCCATAGCCTCCCCATGGCGTTTATTTGACCTATCAGAGGCTGCGAGCTATGTATATTGATGTTGCCAACGATATTGAAATAATCGTAAGGAGTAACCGATTCGTTGTCGAACTTATCGCCATATTCTATGCTAATAGAACTAGTAAATCCGCTACCTTTATCAAAAATTTTATCCTTAAGTTCCAAAAAACGAACTCCCGCCGAGAGCTCCACACTCAATTCTGGACTCCCAAACTGACTTCCCGAACTAGGACGCACCCTCCAAGCATCGCCACTCACTATGCGTGAGAGCCCTCGCATGGGCGAAATAACCAAACCCGCCAATTCCCTACCAAAGCGATCACCGCCCCTTGCCCTATCATCGAGTACGAGGTCGGAAGTTCGATAAAAAATTTCACCCAAGGCCATTCCTCCAATAGGAGTAGCTATAACATCGTTGGTAGAGGGAAATTCTCTCTCCATAAACATCTCCCACATAAGACTGCCCCCAAGAGCAAAACCCCCAGATTGCCAGTAATTAAAGCCACTGCTACGAGCCGAATTATAAAATAAATTGCCATTGTAAGGATGATTAAACAGATTGGTTGGGAGCTTATCGTTGTCCCAAACAAAGCCCTTCTTAAAATTGTCTTTTATAGTATTCAAGCTAATGTAGGCAAAATCGCCTTTCAATATATAGCGATCAAAAGACCAAACGCCAAGGTTGAGGGCAACAATCTCCCCTACTGCCTGCAAGGGCTTTTTTTTTGAATAATAATCCAAATCTATAGAGTCGGGCGCAACTCTATTGTACAAATTATTGCGCATAACAAATTGCGCCGAAGCCTCTGAAAACATAAAAATGAGAAGTAGGATATAAAATATTCTCTGCATAAGTGATTTGTTAATTATAAATTCCTAATTAGTATTTCTTTTTGGTGCAAAGATACAAAAAACTAAGAGTTTCATACATTATTATCACTATTTTGAAAACACTCAAGGGGTCTACAACAATTATTTAATAAATTATTGTAGCTTTGTAAAATAGTAAAGTTTCAGAGTAAAAGTTTCAGAGTAAAAGTTTCAGAATAAAAGTTTAATAGTAAAAGTTTAATAGTAAAGTTTAAAAATAAAAATAGATTATGATAACTAGCGATGCCGATATTTTTGTTTTCGTAGACACGGAAGATCAAGCCTTTGATTTTGTTACAATTGATGAGTCCGACAATTTTGCATCTCAAGCGGTGTTCATAGACATGACTGCCGACAATTATTTTGATGCCATAGATTTTGAATTAGAACAAGATTCCTTTGTTTATCTTGATGCAGATGTATCGACAGACAATTTCTCGCAAGATCAACTTGCCGAAGACATTTCCTTTATCGATGGCGACATTATCGATTTAGACCCCTCAAACGACATCTTCATATTATGATCTCCATCCGATGCCCCAATTGTGCAATAGGTCTAAAGGTCGACGAATCCAAACTACCCTCTCATTTGGAATCCTTCAACTGCCCCAAGTGCAAGAAACCAATTCCTGTATCTTTATTGTCCTCCTCCGACAGTTCGGTACAAAATGACCCCGACACAGTCCTCCTGTCTGCTGCAAGCATGCCCCAAAAAACAGGGCGCTTACTTGTGCTCGATGGCGCAACGAGCCAAGCCCAGACTATAAATCTGCGAGAAGGCATCAATATTATTGGGCGCCAAACGGCAACAAGCGACAACCCAACAGCAATAAACACCAGCGATAAATTAATGAGTAGAGAGCATCTTTTGATAGAAATAAAGAAAGATGGAAAAGACAATTTTATTCATCAACTTTCGGACAATAAAAGCAAAAACAAGACGTTATACAAGGGTACATATCTTGACTCCGAAGAAGTAGTAGTTCTACAAGATGGAGATCAGATTCAGATAGGTCAGACTGCATTGAGATTTAATATATAAATTTATCGTGTTAACGTTTTAATTTTGTAGTATGCCTATTAACCTAGATAAGTCGTACTCTATCAATGAGATAGGGGCACGAAGCAACAACGAAGATACAACTCAACCCAAACATGAATACATAACAGCAGAGAGTCGACTTTTTATGGTTTGCGATGGTGTTGGAGGTTCTAAAAAAGGGGAAATAGCCAGTGCCTTGGCCTGCGAATCTATACAAGACTACTTCGATAATTTTATCCAGCCCGAACAGGTATTCTCAAAAGAATTTATAGACAAATCTGTTCGCTATGCCGAAATTAGATTTGACGACTACATAAAAGAAAACCCTTCGGCACAAGGAATGGCCACCACCCTCTGCCTTGTTTATTTTTCTTCCACGGGAGTATATCTTGCCCATGCAGGAGATAGCAGAATCTATCAGATACGAGATGGGGAAGTTCTGTATAAAACAGAAGATCACTCACTTGTAAATACCCTACTACTAAGCGGACAAATAACAAAGGAAGACGCTAAGAATCATCCTCAAAAAAATGTAATACTAAGAGCAATTCAAGGAAGTCAATTCCCCGTAGAGATGGAAGTCAACAAGATTGAAGACGTATTATCTGGAGACCAGTTTTTTATCTGTACCGATGGCATACTCGAAGCCTTATCTGAGGAGGAAATATGCAGCATACTCAATCAAAAAAAAGGAGCTGAAACAAAACTCAAACAGATAAAAGAAATTTGCAGCGCTAAATCTAAGGATAATTTCTCGGCATATTTAATACCTGTGCAAAATGTTAGCCAATCAAAAACTGACAAGCATCTTTTTGCAACATTTCTTTCAGCATTCATGTAAAATAAGTACCTTTGGTGCTAAAATATTCTTTAAGAATTCAAATGCAGTTAAAACAAGGATATAAACTACACCAGGGAAAATACCAATTACTAAACGTAATAGGTAATGGAGGATTCAGTCTGACCTATAAAGGCATATGGAATACTGAGATTAGAGGCAATCTAGGAAAGATCCCCGCAAAGGTTCCTGTATGTATCAAGGAATATTTTTTAAAAGACTACTGTCGCCGAGACAGCAATTCTCCCAATGTAGTGGCAAGCTCTCCCAATGGAAAGGAGGTTTTCAAGAAAAATAAAGATGGATTGATCAAAGAAGCAAAAATTCTTTCCGAAGTGCATCACCCCAATATTGTAAGCGTATTGGAGGTGTTTAGACAAAACAATACGGTATACATCGTTATGGAATTTATTGCTGGGCAATCACTAAAACAAGAAGTGGTAGAAAAAGGCATGCTCAAGGAAGACTATCTCCTAAAAATTGTACAAAAAATAGGCTCTGCTCTTTCTTTCATTCACAAAAAAAATATACTACATCTCGACATCAAGCCAAGCAACATACTCATCAATCAGGGGCACAATCCTAAGCTAATAGATTTTGGAATTAGCAAGCGCTACGGGCTTACCGATCAACAAGAAACAAGCACCAGCATGCTAGCCGTATCTAAAGGATATGCCTCTATAGAGCAATACGATATTGAAGGCATGCAAGTATTTTCCCCCTGCCCCGATATTTACTCACTGGGAGCTAGCATGTACCATTTGCTTACAGGACAGGTGCCAACAGAATCTATTCTAATATCTACCAAGGGACTTGCAAAACCAAGAACACTCAATCCTCTTATATCCGAAAAAACGGAAAATGTAATTCTAAAAGCCATGTCTATCAATTCAATCGATAGATACCAGTGCGTAGAAGATATGCTACTAGAATTGGGTCTGAGCTTAGACCCTTGCGAAAACTCAAGTAAGGATGAAGAAGACAGCACCCACCTCATAACTCCATCACTCAAAGAACCCATTTTTACAGACAATGACGATGATACAGTCTTGTTTGTTGCAAACAAAAATAGCAAGAAAAAAATTATCTATGCAGCTATTATTATTACCATAATAATACCCTTAAGCATTTTTATTTTTAAAGGCAGTAAAATTATTGAAGAACAAGGACTTAATTCGACCTACACAAATGACAGCACCACTCAAATACTTGCCAAGGATGATAAACAAACAAAAAAAGAGGAAGCTGAAAATAATGCTGCCGCAGAAAAAGCAATAGAAAGGATTGAACAAAAAAAACTAGAAGAACAAGAACTTACAAACAAAAAATATGAAGATTTGCTTATAAATGCAAAAAGATATTTGGCAAACGAAGAGTACGAATTGACCAAATCGAAGTTTCAAGAAGCCAATAGCATAAGCAGTTCAAAAGAAATAGAAGAGTATATAAAATTGTGCAACAATGAATTATATAAAGAAGAGAAAGATAAAAGGTACGAAAGGTATGAATTAAAAATGAAATTTGGTAACTTTGTCGTTGCAAGAAACAAAACAACGGGCTTCTTTGGTGCTATTGATAGCGAGGGGCATGAAATAATTGCTTGCAAATATCTTAGCACTTCGAGAAATGGAGCCAACCGGTCTTTTTTAGACAAGAATGATCTTTACGATATTTATGGGCCCGACGGCTCATTAATACAGGAGGGTGCTAGTTCATACAAATAGTTTTAATGAAAAAATTTCTTATTTTAATTTTAATTTTAACGTCTTCTCAAAGTCTTTTTGCACAAATAAGTAAGGACTACAACCTCAAAGGAGATATGGCATTGCGCCAAGAAGACTACTACGATGCCCTCGCTTGGTATGGGGAGGGCTTGGATTCCTGTGATATATATAGCATAAAGAAGCTAAATCTTATCTGGGATCTCAAGGAATCTATGCGATATGGCATGCGCATATCTATGGATAAATGTTTTCAATGTTTGACCCAAAAAGCCGAAAAAAATGATGCTGAAGCCATGAAGCTCTTGTCTAATTATTTTCTTAGGGGTATGGGCACAAAAATAGACCTAAGTCTTTCAGAACAATGGATGGAGAAAGCCACAAATATTCTATCGCCTCAAAAAACTACAGAAAACAATACGTCTTCAATCTCAGTTATTCCCTCTACTACAATAAATTACAGTCTTGAAAGCCCCTCAAAAACAAGCAAGCCAATATTTGCAGCATATACTGCCTCGCCCACCATGCCCTTTGGATTTATGCTGGGAGGCTACCATAAAAACAAGAAATTGGGTGCTTACGCAAAAGTGCTAAGCAATTTGAGATCCAAAACCTCCGAGCTAACTTGCAACAACAGAGATATAGAGGGGCTCATAGACGAAAGCTTGTTTAGCCACTTCACAAAAAAAACTAGAAGAAACAATCTGGCAATAAGTGCAGGCCTACTATACCCTCTAAATGACAGGCTCTCACTATCGGGCGGCCTAGGCTATGGAAAAAGAGAAGTCTATTGGGAGGTAGCCCATTACCATATGGACACAGAAAAGCTCTACAAAAAACTATGGGCACACAATATAGAAAGTTCGTATAGAGGAGTGGTAGCCGAAATTGGTGCCGTATATAAGTTCGATAAATTTATATTTTTAGCAGGTCTATCCACACTAAAATTAAAAGACTTGGATATGTATGCTGGCATAGGATATTCATTTTAATTGACAACAATCATGAAACAAATAATTTTTTTACTGTCCATTATTACCTTCCTCCTTCTGTGCAGCTCATGCCTAGAAACGGTGGAAGTGCCAGATACAGTATTTAATGGAAGAGTGCCAGAGATAATCACAAAAACACCAGAAGAGATACACTACTTTGATGCCATCATTTCTGCCGAGGTAGTTTCGGGCAAGGGATACGAGGTCAGAGAAAGAGGGTTTTTTATGTCTTTAGATAGTTTGCAAGATTTTGAAACCCCCGACAACAAAATTATATGTGGCAGTGGAAAGGGTGTATATTCAAAGAAAATAGAAAATCTAAAGGCGGATAAGCAATATTTCTATAAGGCATACGCCATAAATGAGGCTGGGATTAATTGTGGAAACACCAAATTTTTTAATACTCTTAGCACCATTCCCACCCTATCTACAGGCTTGGCAAATAATATAGTAGATGGGCAGGCCTCTTGCTATGGGCACATCATTCTGCAGGGAGATAATGAGATTGAGACTTTGGGAATTGTTTGGGGAAAGTCGCCAAACATAGATGAAATGGAAAATGTTGCCATATACGTCGACCCCAAGGCTAAGGACTTTAAAATTACATTGGAAAACCTAAGTGGCGACGTCCAATATTTTTTCTCTGCCTTTGCCAAAAATAATATAGGCACTGGATATGGGGAGGTGCAAAATTTCTTTGCAGGCAGTATTTGGACAGAAGAAAGTTCCTTTATCAGTCAGGCCAGAGAAGATGCAGCCACCTTTGTATTAAAGAAAGACCTTTACATATCGTGTGGGGTGCTACAAAATTCCATGCCACTAAAGAGCACTTTTCAATATTCTATACAGAACAAAAGATGGCACTCAATAGCCGAAATAGATACCAACCTCACTAGGAAAGGCCCATTCTCCTTCGTATTGGGTGATTATGCTTTTTTAGGTCATGGCAAATCCTTAGGAGGACACAGGCCCGACGATTTTTACCGATACGACAGATTCGACAACACCTGGCAGGAAATGTTTTTCCCAAAAATACTCAACGGGCAGGCAATGGAAGGAAGGTATATGGCAACAGGTTTTTCCTTGGGCAACAATGCCTACGTAGTGGGCGGTGAAGTGTCGGCAAGATATCTCAACGAGGTGCTGAGGCTGAATGTAAATGAGACCTCAGGAGTTTACTCCTGGTACAAGATGTCTGATTTTCCAAGCAGAATATATGAGGCTGTGAGCTTTGTTTGCAATGGAGAGGCATATGCGGGACTGGGAAGGGAAAAAGTGGCCGATAGCAGCATAGAACTACCCATAGTCAACAAAACCATTTGGAAATATAATGAGGCTGGCGACAGCTGGGAGGAATTTATCACCTATGCTCCTAAAGTATTCACAAACATGGTGGTTGTCAAAAATAAGGCCTATGGCATAGCCTACAACGACAATCAGATTTGGGAACTCGATATAGACACAAAAAAATGGAAGGCTAAGTCTAAAATACCTCTTAAAAATACAGCTTCTATAGGCAAGCAATTTATGCTTGCTGTCGATAATATTGTATATATAGGAATTGATAGGTTTGCCACCGATGTTTATGCCTACCACCCTCTTTGGGATAATTGATAAAACATGGCTTGCGTACAATTATTTTAAAAAAAATGGAAAATAAAAATATTCACGACTGCATAAAAGCTAATATAGCAGCGCTCACCAAGGAGCATTCTGAGAGATTTCCTCAAATTCCTCTTTACGACAAAACGATGCCCTCTACAGATCATCTAAGACGAGTGATTGATGAAATTAAGAACATAGTTTTTCCAAGCTATTTTGGACCATCCGTCAACGTCCACAGTCTGAAATACCATACAGAAGTAAGCTTAGAAAGGCTATACAAACTTCTGCAAGAGCAAATATACAGGGCACTTAGTTTCGATTTTATTGAAGAAGAGACTCACTCCTGCGATACTCAAAAACGAGCATCTATCCTCTGCATACACTTTATAGACAAGCTGTCGCAGATAAAATATATGCTCTCTACCGACGTAAAAGCCATTTTTGAGGGAGACCCAGCAGCAAAAAATTATGCGGAAATTATTTTTTGCTATCCTGCCATCAAGGCTATATTAAATTATAGGGTGGCCTCAGAATTATTTTTGCTCAAGATACCGCTTATACCAAGAATAATTTCTGAAATGGCACATGCCGACACGGGTATAGATATTCATCCAGGGGCAAAAATAGGCAGCCACTTTAGCATTGATCATGGCACAGGTGTAGTAGTAGGGCAAACGGCAATTATAGGCAAGCATGTACGACTTTACCAAGGAGTGACCCTGGGAGCCAAGAGCTTCTCTTTCGATACCGACGGCAAGGCCATAGACAAACCGCGCCATCCAATATTGGAAGATCATGTAACCATTTACTCCAATGCCTCCATATTGGGGCGTATCACCATTGGTGCAGGAAGTATTGTAGGTGGAAACTTATGGCTAACAAACTCAGTACCTGCCAATTCAAGGGTATTACAAACCAAAGCCATAGAGAGTGCTTTCTCTGATGGCTCTGGAATATAGTTTTGCTCTAGCTCCATGCCTTTTAGATTTCTGAATTCCTCTACTTTAATCTGTGATAATGATGAAAGAGCTTTAAGGTATCCTCTGGATACCTAATCTGTATCAATGTGTCACTTCTATTGAGCATCAATGTATCAGTTATGAATATATTTTCTTTATAAGAATCGCCAAAATGTTCTCTTGCATACAATATGACAATATACTGGCAACCGTCATAATTTCCTGTAGTGCTTATTCTTAAAGAGTGTATATCAGGACTTCCTCCATTTGGTTTATTCCATGTCGATAAAATATCACTTGCAATTAGCCTTTTATATCGCAAGGGGTAAAATTTTACTGGATAGAATATTCCTATCTAATCCTTTATTTTATTACCAATTTAGTGGTGTGTACATTACCAGCAACTTCGGTAACTTTGGCAATATAGATTCCTTTAGTCACATTTGGGATACTGGTATGATCCTGCATATTGCTGTTTCTATAAACAAGTTGTCCTTGGGTAGAATATAGTTCGATGGAAGCAATTTGAATCTCTCCATCTACTTTGATTTGAGCTCCATCTGTCCATATTTTTAGATTGCTTGCTTGTTTTGATTCTATCCCTAATACGGTATCTCCATAGAATAAGATCATATATTGAGAGAATATGGTCGACCAATTATTAGTCGTTTCATCCCATTCAAAAAATTCTACACGTCTTAGTTTATCATTTTCGTAAGTCATTACTACTCTTTCTACACCAAACAGGGTCTCTCCATCTTCTGAGATATAATATTCTTGGGCAATAATTTTGTTTTCATTGTTAAAAAAATTCAGTTCTTTATCAAAAATAATCCACGCCATATTGTCATCAGATCTAAAATACTCTTTCTCAGTACAATTGCCTTGTGCATCATATTTGTATTCTTTTTTGGTATGTAGAACAGGATTTACATCGTCTGGATAGACGTAAGAAGTAAGTGTTTGCAGCAGACCCTTTGCTGTGTATGTCAATCGATACATTCTATAAAGTACCTCTGAAGACGTTTCCCCCATGTGTGTCCGTAGAGTGATGGTATACGATTCCAGTTGCCCTGTAGGATTGTAAGTGTTTTCATAAATACTTTCGTCATCTATATCCCATTCCATAGCTGACGAGTCGAAGTTGTACAATATAATGTTGCTTATATTTGCCTGTTGGTCGTAAATTGTTACCCATTTACTCTCATAAACCCATACATTATTATAAAAACTAGAAGAAATTCTTACTATTTCTTTGCCAACTTCATTGTAAGTCGTTTCCTCTTTTTCTCCAAACCAGCTATTATCGCTGTCAGACCAATACTGCTCTTCTGAATATATTTCATTGCCATTGGCATCATATTTAGAGTAGTATTTAGTCAAAATTTGATTGCTGTCAGAATACAGATATAAGCTATCAGCTTGAATAGAAACATCCTTGGTCTGTGAGGCAGATTTCAGAACTTCCAGTTGAGATTTTTGGGAAAATTTCTTCTTCAAATCATACTTGCCTTGTGCCTGAATGCCGATGCTGAATGCGATTAAAAAAATACATGTAAAAAATGTTTTCATAAAAAAAATAAATTTAATTAAATTAGATAGATTATAAACAAATACTCACTTACAAGCTTTTAAGCTCATATCCAGACTCATTACGGAATGCGTTAATGCACCCACAGAAATATAGTCGACACCACAAAGGGCGTAATTGCGCAGGGTATCAAAAGTGATGCCGCCCGAAGATTCTGTCTCGAAGCGATGGGCTATCATTTCTACAGCTTTTTTGGTATCTTCAGTACTGAAATTATCAAGCATAATACGATGCACCCCTCCTATTTCCAATACTTCTTGGAGTTCGGCGAAATTACGCACTTCAATTTCTATTTTGAGATTTTTAGCTTTTTCCCTACAATATTGTTGGGCATTGGTAATGGCATTTTTTATGCCCCCAGCAAAATCTACATGGTTATCTTTGAGCAAAATCATGTCGAATAGCCCTATTCTATGATTGACTCCACCTCCAATTCTGACGGCTTCTTTTTCCAACACACGCATCCCTGGAGTTGTTTTGCGTGTGTCTAAAACTCTTGTATTGGTGCCTTCGAGGAGCTCCACATATTTGGCGGTAGCGGTGGCAATGCCACTCATTCGCTGCATCACATTGAGCACCAGCCTTTCTGTTTGTAATAGAGAGCGTGTACTTCCCTCAACAGAAAACACAATATCTCCCTTTTTTACTTTAGATCCATCCTCTAAAAGTGATTTTATTTGAAGATTTTTGTCAAAAATATTAAAGATTTTTTTTGCCATTTCTACGCCAGCCAGTATTCCGTCTTGCTTGATGATGAGCTGCATCTTGCCTTGAGCAGATTCTGGAATTGTGCACAGGGTAGTATGATCGCCGTCACCTATATCTTCGGCGAATGCCAGTTTTATGAGATCGTTTATTAATTCTTCCTTAGTAAGCAGATAGTTCATTCTCAGTTGTTAATCTTAATTATTAGCCTTAATTATTAAGCTTCAATTTTTTCCTAAGTTCTTTGCTTAGAGCGTCTTTGTGTAGCATAATACTTATTGTCTTGTATTTCACAAAGGTATCGGAAGCATACCAGGTACCCCTATAAGTATTTTCTATTCCCCAAGAATTTTTAACCATGAAATAGGGGCTTCCATTTTGGTCTTTTGCCTTTCCATAAATCAACATGCCATGATCGTCAGTTGTTTGGTAGTTGTCAAAACCATCTTGACGCATTTGCTGGCTTATTTTTAGTTCCGGCATGGGCTGATTGAGATCGCTGAGCATATTTTCTCTTTCTTTTTTATTCAAACCCAACCAATGAGCCTGGTCTGATCCTGGAGTTTCTTGGGCCTCTATGTCAGGAACAATGGCTATACCTTTTCTGGTAAAGCCTTTTTCGCTAACATCGCTTGCCCAAGCAATGGTATATCCCTTTTCTACTGCCTGATTCATTAGTTCTAGCATCTCGTCCATAGGAAGGTTGTACGACAGTGCCCACCTCCAATTGTCGGGCACTTCGATAGGAAATGCCTCATAAAAAGGATGATGCGTAAAAGATGTAATGGATATATAATTTTCGGGAACAATGCCTATGGCAGCAGCATACGATTGTGGGCTGTGAGTTTTGCCTTTGTAGGTGATACTTGTAGGACACTGTCCTAGGTAGGCATCAACAATACCATTGTAGCCCGCAAACCAAGCGGTGGATAATTTTTTGTTTGGGTTCTTTGTAATTACTGATACATAGGCACTTGTAAGCGCGTCTAACTCTCCATGTATGTGGTTTTCCTCACCATATTGCAATCCTCTCATCAAGGAGTCTGGCACAATTCCGTAGTCTCTGATGGCATCAAAAACATCGGCAAAGGATCCGCCTGGAGAGAAATGCGAGCTACCATTGAGGCGAATAAATTTTCTTGCCTTATCTAGGTAATTTTTATGCACAATATACATTGCCGAAAGATTGAAATCGCCCTCTCCCAAGCGAAGTAGTTCGGATTCTACCAGTGCCAAACCAGAATACGACCAACAAGTGCCCGAACTTGCTTGATTTTTTATCACGGTAATGGGATTTTCTTTTATCGTGGTAAATACAAAAGACTTAGCTTCTTTTGCCTCATCCTGAGCGTGGATATTTAGAGCAAAAAAAGAGGATATAAAAAATAAAAAAAAATGTTTCATAAGTATATTTTTTAGCTGCTAGTTTCTATTAGCCCATTTAACGAATGCAAAATCCATACGGTGAGGAATATCTGCATTTTTAGGGAATATGCGATAACTAAATCTAACATGCCCCGTTTCGGCAGCAATAACATTGATATTGAAATACATCAACGACCCCTCGGTTTTTTCTAATTGCATTTCATGAACCGCTAGAATTTGTGGTTCATCTTCAACTACATCTCGCTTGATTACAACTATCTCTACACCAATATCTCCTTTGAGATTTTTTCTGTCCACTACCATTGTCGTGACCAGGGCATCACCAATTTCTACGCCATTGACCATTGTTTTTTCATCATAGCCAATAGATACAACTTCTATTTGATTCCAGTTTGTAGCTACCTCTTCTTTCCAAGCGGCAATTTCTTTTGCCTTAGCAAAACCATTGGCTTTCAATATTTTAGATCGTTTTTCCAATTTTGTGTAAAAACGATCAACATAATCATCAAACATTCGTTTGGTGGTATAGTGAGGCGCTATCTGTGCTATAGAATTTTTGATGTACTGCACCCATTCAGGAGAATAACCCTTACTATTTTTTGCGTAATATAGAGGTATTATCTCGTTTTCGAAGATTGAATAAATCGTGGTTGCGTCCAACTGATCTTGGTATTCTTGGTTGTCGTAGGTTGTTTTGTCGGTGAGGCACCATCCAGCACCTTCGCGATAACCCTCATACCACCATCCGTCGAGCACCGAAAAGTTTAGTACTCCATTCATCTCAGCCTTCTCTCCAGAAGTTCCTGACGCTTCCAATGGTCGTGTTGGCGTATTTAGCCACACATCCACTCCCGACACCAATCTCTTGGCAAGTCGCATGTCGTAGTTTTCTAAGAAAATAATTTTCCCTAAAAATTCTGGGCGGCGCGATATTTCAACAATCTGCTTTATCAGTCCCTGACCTCCCCCATCGGCGGGGTGAGCCTTGCCTGTAAAAATAAATTGCACAGGCTGCCTAGGGTTATTTACAATTTTAGATAATCTTTCCAAATCAGTAAATAATAGATGTGCACGTTTGTAGGTAGCAAAACGACGACCAAAACCTACAAGAAGGGCATTGGGGTCAATTTTTTCCATTACCGACATTACTTTCGACGGATCGCCCTGATTTTTCAACCAGTTGTCTCTAAACTGATCTTTTATGTAATTTACCAAGCGTTTTTTGAGAGTTAGTCGCACATTCCATATCTCTTCGTCGGCAACATTGTATATCTGTTCCCATATCTTGGGGTTGGATTGGTCGTTGTAGAAGTTCTTGTCGAAGTGAGTTTCGTAAAATTTGCGCCACTCCGAAGTTGTCCAAGTAGGTAGATGCACACCATTGGTAACATACCCTACATGCAGCTCTTCAGGGAAATATCCCTTCCATATGGGGGCAAACATTTTTTGCGACACCTTGCCATGCAAGAGGCTTACTCCATTGGCTTCCTGAGAGGAGTTGAGGGCGAAGACACTCATAGAAAATTTTTCGTTAGAGCCTGGATGCTCCCTACCCATATCCATAAATTCTTGCCAAGAGATGCCTAATTTTTCAGGATATTGATTCATGTATTTGTTGAAAAGCCCTTCCTCAAAATAGTCATGACCAGCAGGAACTGGAGTGTGGCAGGTATATAATGTAGAAGATTTCACAACTTCAAGAGCCTCATTGAAGCTTAGTTTGTCTTTCTCAATATAATCGCACAAGCGCTGTACGTTGATTAATGCGGCATGGCCCTCATTGCAATGGTACACATCTTTTTTTATGCCCAGAGCATTCAGCAACTGAATACCACCAATGCCTAGCAAGTATTCTTGCTTAATACGATTCTCCCAATCTCCACCATAAAGTTGATGTGTGATAGATCTATCCCATTCGCTATTTTTTTCCAAATCGGTATCCAGAAGATAAAGACTAACCCTACCTACGTTTACCTTCCATACACTGGCATACACTATGTGGTTGCTAAAAGAAATTTCTATTGTCATCAAATTTCCATTAGCATCTAAGACATGCTCTACAGGAAGTTGCTCAAAAAGTTGCGCCTCATAGTTTGCAATTTGCTGACCCTCCATTGAAAGGGATTGTGTAAAATATCCATAGCGATAGAGGAATCCTACGGCGCATAGATCTATGTTTATATCGCTGGCTTCTTTTATATAATCGCCAGCCAATACTCCCAATCCTCCAGAATATATCTTTAATATATTGGCAAGGCCATATTCCATACTAAAATATGCTACCGATGGCTTGCTGGCATCGGGTTTTACATCAATATAAGCCCTAAACTTAGCATAAACAAGTTCTATCTGACCCATCAATTCTTTGTCGGCAAGAATCCTCTCCATACTCTTAGACGAAAGGCGTTGCAGAAGCAATACAGGATTACCTTCGGTTTCTAACCACAAATCGCTATCCAAAGACATAAAAAGATCCGTTGCCTCATAATTCCATACCCACCACAGGTTATGGGCAATTTCATTCAATACTTTAAGTTCCTTAGGCAGTCTTGATTTTACATTAGAATCCTTCCATAGAGGTTCGTTTGCATTATTTGCTTGTATTTTCATAATTATAAAAAAATTAAATTTATCTTTTTTCTACTTCTCTTAAAGCAATATTGTATGCAGTATAATAGTGCTCTATAAAATTTTTCCAGGAAGCTTTTTCGGCAAGTTTGCGTGCTGCTTTTCGCGCTGCATTCTTGTCTTTAGCTGCACAATTAGCATATCCAATGATGGAGTCTTTGATAGATTCTGCAACATGGAAATAATTTTCGTCGGTTCTTTCTTCCACACTCACTCCCTGCGACAATTGCGTGGACACCCCATTTTGCATGGCCCATATTCCAAAGCCTGCCAAATTTGTGGTGATGCTAGGAATGCCAAAGGCAATGCTTTCTAAGGGAGTATAACCCCAGGGCTCGTAATACGAGGGGAAAATTGTCAAGTCTATGCCTGCAAGTACGTCATAATACGAGAGGTTTAAAATTCCGTCTGATTCATTGATATATGAGGGCACAAAAAATATTTTAACCTTGTCGGATTTATTATTTATAAAATCCAAATACTTTATATAATTACATACATGATCACTTTCTTGCTCATGTAGTTCATGCGTAATATAAGGATTTATAAGGGGTGTAGAATATTTTTCCTTAGATTCTAGGCGGGCTTGCAAATCAAGTCGCGGCCCTATGCTCCATGCAGGAACGATGATGAAGGCTATAATCGTTTGATCCAAATCATTGGATTTTCTCACCCTATCCAATGCTTCTATATATACATCTATTCCCTTATTCTTGTATTCGTAGCGGCCACTTGTGGCTACTATCAAAGAGTCTGAGTGAATATCTTCTCCAGTAAGGCACTTTGCAACATTAAGTAAGGATTTTCTGGCATTTTCTCTTACTCTTGTAAATTTTGCTCCCTTGGGCACAAAATCATCCTCAAATCCATTGGGGGTAACCACATCGGGCAATTTTTTTAGCAGCTGTCCGCATTCGCAGGCGGTGAGCTCGCTCACCGTTGTAAAGCAGTCGGCATGCCAAGCCGCTTGTTTCTCTAGCGAGTGCTTGGCTTCCATATTTAGCTCTTGCGCCATAATATCGCCATCGTATTGGTCAAAATAGGCATATAACTTCTTGCCATTGCCTGCAATAGATCGCCCTATGGAAGTGGCATGTGTTGTAAATATGGTGGCTATGCCTGGCAGTTTGTTCTTAATATATAGGGCTCCCATCCCTAGCATCCATTCGTTGAAATGGGCTACAACTTTTTTGTCCTGCAGTTTGTGAAATTTATAGAAACTTTCAATCAAGAGGCCTGTGGCATAAGCAAACATACAAGATTCGTCGTAGTCGCCATAGGCATTCATAGACTTTACACCAAATTTATCCCACATAAGAAAATATAGCTCGTCTTTTTCAGCAAAAAAATCCTGAAAGTCTATAAGTATTACTACAGGTTTACTGGGAATATCCCATCGACCGATTCTGATTTTTAATCCTTCCGATTGGGTGGCAAAAGATTTCCACGAGTCAAACAATCCATTTTCTATGGGCAAGAAATCTGAATTGCCAATATCAGCACCCAAGTCGGGCCCAATAAATATCAGATTATCATGAATTTTTTCTTGAATTGTATTGGCTCTGGTGGATAAAACAGTGTAGATGCCACCTACCTTATTACAGACTTCCCAGCTAGTTTCAAAAATGTAATCTGGAGCCAATAGTTTTTCTATAGCCATAAAAAATAATTTTGTTTTTATCGAATATCTCTACAAAGATACTATTTTTTAGTAAATTCGCTCATTATTTGTGGGCATATTCACTTTTCTTTAGTAGTTTTGCCCCTAGTTGTACGAAATAGTAGCTCAAGAAACATTCTAAATGAAATAAGATGTTGCTATACAGACTATTATTATTGTAGCAGATATAATTTATAGAGATTAATAAAGATATTGATGAAGAGATTCAGTCAGCTTGTTCTAAAATGTATGGGGTGGAAAACCATTCTCAGTGTTGATATTCCTCAAAAAAGTGTAGTGTGCGTTGCCCCACATACCAGCAATTGGGATTTTTTATATGCCAAACTTTATTACTCTGCCATAGGTGGCAAGCCTCATTTTTTGATGAAAAAAGAACTGTTTTTTTTTCCTATGGGTTATCTAATAAAAGCCATGGGGGGCATACCTGTAGATAGAAAGAATAAGAAATCCTTGACTGCACAAATGATTGAGATGTTCAATAGTAAAAAGAATTTTCATCTTGCCGTTGCTCCCGAAGGAACAAGAAAAAAGACTAGCAACTGGAGAACAGGATTTTATTATATTGCTATAGGAGCAAAAGTGCCCATATCATTGGCACATATAGATTTTAGAAAAAAAGAATTGGGCGTATCCGAAAATTTTTATCCTACAGGAAATGAAATAAGCGATATGGATTATATTAAAAAAAAATATAAGGATTTTATAGGAAAAATACCAGGTAATTTCTCAATATAGAAGTTTGCCAACAACTATTTTTCTATCTTATAAACCTTGCCCAATCCTATGCTTGACACCTCCTTGCGCTTGGGATTGTTCAAATATCCTATACTGCCTACACCCTTCGTTAGCGCCGTCAACTGCTCTATGGGATTGCAGTTTATAGAACCAATGCCATCCAATTCTGCAAGTACAAATTGAGATTCTAAGTTCGTACTACTTATCTTTACTACACCTTTCAACTCAAATAATAAGTGTAGAAATAATAATGCGAACAGGGGTAGGCTCTGAATCATTGTCTGAAAAATCCTCTCCAAATTTCTGCCTAATCTTGCCCTTTCTCAAAATAATAACGCAAATTATTCAAATAATTTCGTGAAAGCTCGTAGGCATCTTCATCAATATTGAAAACCCTCCCATTTAAATTTATTGTCAATGTATTGTTCATAAGTATTATATTTTTTTAGATGATTGATGGTATTATTTATATCGCTCCAAGCTTCCTCCAAGGAAATCAGAAAATCCTGACCTCCTGCTGTCAAGGAATAATACTTGCGAGGAGGGCCCTGCTCCGACTCTATCCATTGATATGCCAAAAAACCTGCATTTTTTAACCTTGTCAGTAAGGGATATAAAGTGCCCTCCACAACAATTAACTTAGCCTCCTTCGGCTGTGAAATAATATCTGAGGCATAAGCCGGCAATCGCGAAAAAATCAATAGGGTGCTAGTATAGCCTCGAAAGGATATTGCAATACCCCCAAACTAGACAGCTCATTAAGATAATAATCGCACATTTACGTTTAAAATTTTTATTATGCCAATAAGAAGAAAATTAAGCACCGATTTAAATAGCAAAGTAGTATTAGAATTATTAAGAGAGCGATAGAGTTTGGAGAATATCATCAACAAGGACAAAAAGTGGACTCAGGGCAAAAGGCAATATAATAAGGCAATCTTATAAGGCAATCTTATAAAGATACGAATTTAAAAGCATATAAAAAAATGTCGCAATCAAAAAATTCGGCACTCGATGGTCTAGGAGCACATTCTACACCTTCTATGCAACACGCCTAATAAACCAAGACAAGGAAATAAACGAACAACTAAGCTACGCTACAAGCAAGGATGGAATCTAATAGGAATATACATCGGAACAAGTTCCATTTGTGGTGTAGCATACGACTTATACAAGAAAGCCGTCTAAATAATTAATTTAGACGGCTTTGTTGTATTAAGTCGTATGGAAGTATTTTTATTCCTTTGTGATCCACCTGGGGTTCGAACCCAGGACCCCATCCTTAAAAGGGATGTGCTCTACCAACTGAGCTAGTAAATCAAGATGTAATTGCCTTTCCAAAGCGAGTGCAAAGGTAATCTTATTTTTTAAACTTCCAAAAAAAAATGAAGTTTTTATCGCTTCATAACTAAATTATTTAAAACCAAGTCTCTTACACAAGTGTATTAATCATTGTTAATGATACCATTTTCTTTGATTTTATTTGTAACTTTGCGTCCCGTAAAGAATATAATGATATAACAAAACAAGGAAAGAAATTTACAAGAATGGCAGACGACAAAAAAGTTATTTTTTCAATGGTAGGACTTAGCAAGATCTATCCCCCACAAAAACAAGTACTTAAAAATATATACTTGTCCTTTTATTATGGGGCAAAGATTGGTATCATTGGCTTGAACGGCTCAGGAAAATCAACCTTGCTTAAAATAATTGCAGGCTTAGAAAAAGAATTTCAGGGAGATGTAGTGTTTTCTCCAGGATATAAAGTTGGATACTTGGAGCAAGAACCCAAACTTGATGAAAACAAAACAGTAAAAGATATAGTACAAGAAGGCGTTCAAGACATAGTTGATACGCTCAAGGCTTATGAAGAAATCAACGAAAAATTTGGACTTCCCGAATATTATGAAGATGCCGACAAAATGGATCAGCTATTTACACAGCAAGGGCTATTGCAAGATAAGATAGATGCTACCGACGCATGGAACTTAGACAGCAAGCTAGAAAGAGCAATGGATGCACTCAGATGTCCTCCCGAAGAACAAGTCATCAAAACCCTCTCTGGAGGAGAAAAAAGACGGGTGGCTCTCTGTAGATTGCTACTCCAACAACCCGAAATACTACTCCTTGACGAACCAACTAACCACCTTGATGCTGAGTCCATTGATTGGTTGGAGCAACATCTGCAGCAATATGCTGGAACTGTTATTTGTATCACTCACGACAGGTATTTTCTCGACCATGTAGCCGGATGGATACTCGAACTTGATAGGGGAGAAGGCATTCCGTGGAAGGGAAATTACACCTCATGGCTAGACCAAAAAACAACACGAATGGCGCAAGAGGAAAAACAAGTAAGCAAGAGAAGAAAAACTTTGGAAAGAGAATTAGAATGGTCTAAAATGGCACCCAAGGCTAGGCATGCCAAAGGAAAGGCACGCTTGAACTCTTACGAACAACTGCTCAACCAAGACGAAAAAGAAAGAGAAGAGAAACTAGAAATATTCATTCCCAATGGCCCACGCCTAGGAAATAAAGTTATCGAAGCCCAAAAGGTAGCAAAGGCTTATGATGAAAAACTCTTGTTCGACGACCTTAACTTCATGCTCCCACCCAACGGAATTGTTGGTATTATTGGTCCCAATGGGGCTGGAAAAACAACGCTATTTCGCCTCATCATGGAACTTGAAAAAGCCGACAAAGGTATTTTTGAAGTTGGCGAAACTGTTGCCATAGGATATGTAGATCAAACGCATGCAGACATTGACCCCACAAAAACCGTATATCAGGTTGTGTCGGGTGGCACCGAACACATCAAAGTAGCTGGAAAAGACTTGAATGCAAGAGCATACTTGTCGCGATTCAACTTTGCAGGAGGAGACCAAGAAAAACTTTGTGGCGTTCTCTCTGGAGGTGAACGAAATAGACTGCACCTGGCAATGACTCTCAAAACTGAAGCCAATGTATTACTACTTGATGAGCCCACAAATGATATAGACATCAACACACTAAGAGCCCTAGAAGAGGGTTTGGAAAATTTTGCTGGCTGTGCCGTTGTAATTTCTCACGACCGATGGTTTTTAGACAGGATTTGTACCCATATATTGGCTTTTGAAGGAAACTCCCAAGTCTTCTATTTTGAAGGCTCGTACTCTGATTATGAAGAAAATAAAAAACTCAGAATGGGTAATGTAGAACCCAAAAGGGTAAGGTATCGCAAGCTAATAGCAGACTAAGAAAAAGTCCATGAGACGCATACTCCTGTTTTTATTACTCATTGTCTCCTTTCCAATTCTTGCGCTTGACTCGTTTCCTGCAATTTCTACTCAAAACATAGCAAGCACCATACAAGGCCATGTAAAGGATGCCACTACCTTGGAGTCCCTGCCTTTTGTGAGCCTACGCTTTGAAAATGAAGACAAGGGTATTGCCTCCAATCAGGATGGAAGCTTTACCCTTCGCAACAACAAAGATCAAGAATACATCATTGCCTCAATTGTAGGCTATGAAAGTCAGAGAATAAAAATTGATGAGACGCAAGGCAGTATTCTAGAGATACTCCTGGAGCCAATAAGCTACCACGTACAAGAGGTAGTAGTACAAGCTCGAAAAGAAAAATATTCCAAAAAAAACAACCCCGCAGTAGAGCTTATAGAAAAAGTTATTGCCAATAAGAACAAAAACAAGATAGAATCAAACGACAACTATCAATACGAAAGATATGAAAAGCTAAGCCTTTCGCTTATAGATTTTGCAGGGGATATAAAAGGAAAAAAATGGATGAACCGATTTGATTTTATATTTAACCATCTCGACACATCGGAGTTCAGCGCAAAACCAATACTCACTATCTCTGTAAGGGAAAGCCTCTCCGACGAATATAGACGGAAGAAACCCTCTGCAAGCAAAAGCATCATCAAAGCTGAGAGGCATGAAGGACTAGACAAAACAATAGAAGCCCAGGGAATTACTGCATTCTGGGCAGAGGCTTTCAGGGAGGTCAATCTTTCCGACAACAATATTGACCTTCTGCTCACACAATTTGTTAGCCCTTTATCATCAACATCGGCCATAAGTTTTTATAGATTCTATATTGCCGACACCATACTATTGGAAGATATGCCCTATGTGGAAATACAATTCACCCCTCAAAACAATCAAGACATGGGTTTTGTTGGCTCTATCTGGGTATCCTTAGACAGTTCTTACGCCCTAAAAAAAGCTGTTCTTAACACCCCAAGAAACACGAACCTAAATTTTGTTAAAGCCTTTAGAATAGAACAGAAATTTCAACAAGCAACGAATGGAACCTGGGGTAAATCGGAAGAAAACACTAGCTTAGAAATTTATTTGGCAGGGAACAAAAATGGGTTTTACGCTAGAAAAAATAGCTCTTTTATAAACTACTCCATTGATAAAGTACCGAGTATGGTATTTGATTTCAAGGAGGATTTAATCACCCTAGAGGATGCCAAAGACAAATCTTCCTCCTTTTGGGCACAAGAAAGACATAAGCCCCTAAATTCAAAAGAAGATTCTATGAAGCTTATGATAGACCAACTACGAGAGATTCCCATAATTAAAATATTGCTCAAGACAACAGAAATAGTGACTTCTGGATATGTAAACACAAGTGGCTCTAAAGAAAATAGCCCCTTCGATTTTGGGCCTATAAGTACTTTTTTAAGTGTCAATGACGTGGAGGGCCTAAGACTTAGGATGAGCGGAACTAGCACCGCCAACTTACATAAAAACCTGTTCTTTAAGGGCTATGCGGCATATGGCTTCAAAGATGAAAAGTGGAAATACTCTTCCACCCTCACCTGGTCGTTCATAGAAAAAGAATACCACGAAAATGAAGCCCCTAAGAATAAAATTTCCTTGCAACACTCCTTCGACATAAGTAGCCCCGGACAGCAATTTCTAAATACCTATGGCGATAATATTTTCCTTTCTATAAAAAGTGGTGTGGAAAATAAAATGACCTATATCACCAAAACAAATATTTCTTTTGAGAAAGAAAATAGAAAAGGTTTTTCGTATATGCTATGGGCAAATACACAAAAAGAAACCGCTACTGGAAGTCTGCACTTTTTAATACCCGACCAGAACGAACTGCAGAAAGAAATCCTAGGATTCAGAACTTCTGAGCTGGGTATACAGCTAAGATATGCCTGGAAAGAAACATTTTATCAACAAAGAACCCGCAGGATTACCTTAAACAAGAACGCCCCTGTTTTTGAAATAGGATATATAAGGGGCATAAAGGATGTTTTTAAAAGTGACTACGACTACCATAGATCGCATTTTTCTGCGTCTAAAAGAATTTGGCTTTCTGGATATGGATACATTGAAGGAAAAACCAAGGTGGAAAAAATATGGGGCGCACTCCCCTACCCCATATTGCTATTGCCCAATGCAAACTCCTCGTATGTAATGCTCCCTGAGGCATTTAGCCTAATGAAAACCATGGAATTTATAAATGATCAATATGCTTTCCTCGATATTAACTACCACCTAAACGGATGGCTTTTAAATAGGATACCCATACTCAAAAAGGCCAGATTTCGAGAAGTTGTCACATTCAAAGCAATTAAAGGAAGCCTCTCCGAGAAAAATATGCCCGAAAAAAATCCACAATTATTCATCTTTCCAGAGGATTCGGGAGCCATGGGAAAGACTCCCTACATGGAAGCAAGCATAGGCTTAGAAAATATTCTCAAAATTATAAGGGTGGACTATATACGCAGGCTATCCTATATTGATGAACCCGACATCAAAAAACATGGCTTTCGCATAGCTGTAGAATATAAATTTTGAGGCAGGGCTTATTTCCTTTGAGGAGTGCAGGACCCTATCAGCCTTGAGTCTCTAAATATACAACATGGGTTTGTAGGTATTCCTCCAATCCGTGTTTGCCATCCGCTCCACCTATGCCCGACTTGCGCCATCCTGCATGAAAACCTTGCATGGCCTCAAAATTTTCTCTGTTGATGTAGGTTTCTCCAAATTTGAGTCCCCTAATTGCCTTGAATGCAGTGTTCAAATTTTGCGTAAATATGGACGATGTCAAGCCAAATTCTGAATCATTTGCTAAAGCTATTGCCTCCTCTAAGGAAGAAAACTCTCCCACAGGCAAAACTGGGCCAAAGGTCTCTTCTTGCATTATGTCCATAGCATTGGTGGCATCCGACAGAACTGTGGGTTCAAAGAAGTAACCTACATCACCATGGCGATGCCCACCACACAAGAGCCTTGCGCCCTGACTAATTGCTTTTGCAACTTTCTCTTCCATTGCTTTCAAAGAAGATGCCTCAATAAGTGGTCCCATATCTAAATCGTGGGTCACATTGGGATCACCAAATTTTACTTGCTTCATCCCTTCTACCAGCTTTTTAAGAAATACGTCCTTTACTTTTGTATGCACATATACTCTTTCTGCACAATTACAAACTTGGCCAGTATTAATAACGCGAGAAGCTATAATGGAGCGAACAGCCAAATCCAAATCGGCATCGTCCATCACTATAGCGGGAGCTTTCCCCCCCAACTCCAATGATACCTTTGTTAAGTTGCCTGCTGCCGACACCATGGTTTGCTGACCTGCCGACACGCTGCCCGTAAGACTCACCATGCCAACCTTAGGATTGGACGCCAATTCATGACCTATAACCGAGCCTCTGCCATTGACCAAATTAAACACGCCCTTAGGCAAACCTACCTTTTCTACTAGCTGAGCAAACATATACGCATTGATGGGGGTCTGCTGGCTAGGTTTCACTACAATGGTATTGCCCGTAAGCAAGGCGGGGGCAGCCTTTCGTGCAACCAAAAAGAATGGGAAATTCCACGGAAGAATACCTGTGGTAACACCAATGGCTTTTTTGAATAGGAAAATATTCTCATTAGGCCTATCGCTTTGTATAATCTCGCCCTCATAACGCCTAGCCCATTCTGCCATATAGTCTAGGTAATCGGCTGTAAATAAAACTTCTACTCTTGCCAATCCTTGGGTTTTACCTCCTTCTTGAACAATAATATCAGTCAATTCATCTTGAGCAATCCTTATTTCTGCTGCAATTTTTCTCAAATATTGCCCTCTTTCTACTGCGGGTGTTTTTTCCCAAGCCTCTTGTGCTGCATCCGCCGCATCAATGGCTTTTTGAACATCTTCAACACTGCCCTCTGGCATACGAGCAATCACACTTTCTGTTGAAGGGTTAATCACATCAATCCACTTCCCTGTAGTGTTCGCTACAAAAGTGCCGTTAACAAACATTTCTAATTCTCTCTTCATGATAAATAGTTTTTTTGCATTAAAGCAATTTTAAGATATATATAAACCTCACTAAAAATCTATCTTATCGGGACTTCTATAAATTGTTTTTTCTTCCTTGTCTACGGGTTTCTAAATGGTCATTTGCAAAGGCAAACTCCCTTCGTTATCACCCTTGACAGCGTCGAAAAATCTAATTTTTAGAGCCCCCTCTTATCTTTATCCTCCTCTATTTCGTCGGAATCCTCAACAATTTCATGGTCTGTATCTTTTTTCTTTTTTGAAAAATATTTTCCTATTGCTAGGGAGCTCGAAAAAAACTTGCGGTAGAAAAGATTGAACCTTGGCGACTTCTCAAAAATCAATACCATACTAGAGGTAATAACAATTGTCATTAGAATTACTGAAAAGGTAATGTTTTTAATCATCTCTCCTTCTAAAACTCCTGCTTGCAAGGGAATACCAGCCAAAACAGCGGAAGCCAATCCCTTGGGAATCATGATAGAAATAATGGATTTTTCGTGATTGGTGGCAGATGGGGGCGATAAAAATTTAGCGATAATCAACCTTACTGCATATATTGCTACGATGAGTATAAAACCCCAGAAAAAAGACTTAGCATCTCCCAACACAATAGACATACCAATGTATATAAAGAAGAAAGTTTTTAGAAGAAATACCAGTTCGCTAAAAAAAGTTAGCTCCGAGGTATTGAGTTTTGTAGAATCTTTTACATGGATTTTTTTTAAGATACTAAAGGGTATCAATTCAATATTGGCTATAGTAATACCAAAGGCCAGTGCGGTAATAGCGCCACTGTAACCCAAACTTTCAGAGATGCCATACAAAACAAAAACAATGGCAGGTGTCGTAAATAGTGAGTTTTTGATGCTCCTAATCCTATTTAAAACGCCAGACCAAGCAATTGCTCCTGCGCCTCCAATAATAAATGCCAGTAGAAAAGAGGCAAGAATACTTCCTGTTATTTGACCTATATTTAGCGTCCCCTCCTTATAGGCCTCAAGCAAGGCCAAGGTCAATACAATTGCCAAAACATCGGTTATCGCCGACTCTAAAATCATGGAGGTTCGCACATTGTCACTCATCTTTATTTGGCGAACCAAGGGAATAACCACTGCCGACGATGTTCCTGCCAGTATAGCTCCTAACATAAATGCTGAAACGGGAGAAAATCCATAGAAGCCCCAAGAAATCAAGCCTATAGCGGCGGTTGATATAAAAAAACTCGCAAAAATTAGAGGAACTGCGCCCCTCAAAGATGTTTTTAGGGCATTCAAACTAATGGAAGCCCCTCCTTCAAAAAGAATGATAACCAAGGTCACCGTAGAAAAAACACTCCCTCCTACAGCAAAACTAGAGGGATCTACAATATTAAATATCGGGCCTAGCAGAAGTCCAATGAATATCAAGAGTAAAACATCAGGAATTTTTTTCTTGTCAAAAATAGCGGAAAAAAGATGTGCTGCAAACACCATCAAGCCAATAAAAATTACCGTTACGGGAACTACTTCCATTTTTTTGTTTTTTTAAGTTAAATTTTGTCGCTAAAAACACCTAAGTGTTTATTGTATAGATACTTATCACGTATCAGGATATAGACCTCCACCTAAGATAAACTTTTAGCAAAATTAGACCTTTTATTTTGCTTAATCAAAAGAAAGGTCTTTTATTTTTCAAAACTTTTACAAAAAAGCAGCCTGAAGACCCCTACAAATAGTTTTGTATTTGACAGCTAGAATTAGTGAAATATCAAATAATTAGCCGTACATTTGTAATTATTTTTTAATTGATTAATAGAGATTTTTAAGATGGCTAAAGTTCTTATCATTGGCGCCGGAGGCGTAGGGACAGTAGTGGCAAACAAAATTGCCCAAAATCATGAGGTGTTCACAGAGGTATTGCTGGCTAGTCGCACCCTCTCTAAATGTGAGGATATAGCCAACAATATTGGCACCAAATATGGGAATAAAAAAATAGTTACAGCAAAAGTCGATGCTGATAATGTTCAGGAATTAGTGTGCTTATTCAATAATTTTGGCCCTGAACTTGTAATAAATGTAGCCCTTCCATATCAAGATCTTACAATTATGGATGCTTGTTTATTGGCTGGTGTAAACTATCTTGACACCGCAAATTATGAGCCCTTGAACGAGGCCAAATTTGAATACAAATGGCAGTGGGCATACCAAGAGAAGTTCCAAAAAGCTGGGCTCACAGCAATTCTTGGTTGTGGATTCGACCCTGGCATGACTGGTGTTTATACAGCTTATGCTGCCAAACATCATTTTTCGGAAATGACCTTCCTTGATATTGTCGACTGCAATGCTGGAGACCATGGCAAAGCTTTTGCAACAAACTTCAATCCCGAAATAAATATTCGCGAAGTTACCCAAAAAGGAAAATATTGGGAAAATGGACAGTGGGTAAGTACCGAGCCCCACGAAATTCACCAAGCACTAAATTATCCCAACATTGGCCCCAAAGAATCCTATCTTATATACCACGAGGAGCTGGAGTCGTTGGTAAAAAACTTCCCTAGCCTCAAAAGAGCACGTTTTTGGATGACCTTTGGACAAGAATATTTGACACACCTTCGTGTAATTCAAAATATTGGCATGGCGCGCATAGACCCCATCATATATAATGGTATGGAAATAGTGCCCATACAATTTCTAAAAGCGGTACTTCCCAATCCAGGAGAACTTGGAGAAGACTACACAGGAGAAACATCTATAGGCTGTAGAATAAAGGGCCTCGACAAGTCGGGAAAAGAAACTACATACTATATTTACAACAACTGCTCCCACCAAGCGGCATATAAAGAAACAGGAGCCCAAGGAGTGAGCTACACAACAGGAGTGCCTGCCATGGTAGGTGCCATGATGTTTCTCAAAGGATTTTGGAAAAAACCTGGCGTCTTTAATGTCGAAGAATTTAATCCAGACCCTTTTATGGAAGAGGTAAGCAAACAAGGATTGCCTTGGCACGAAATTCACAATGGCAACCTTGAGCTAGATTGATGAAATGTTTTTAAGACACTCAGTATTTACATAATTTAAAATTATACAGCAATGAAAAAAATTATTTTTATCTTATCTGTACTTATGCTTATTTCGGCAAGTACCTCGGCACAATTCTTGAATCCTGAAAGTGGAGATAAGGCAGTAGGAGCAAGTTTCAAATGGGGATCGAAAGTAAAAGCTCCCGGAATTGGCTTTACTTACCACCAGTATTTATCTAGCCGATTTAGAATTGCCCCTAGCTTAACGTATTTCTTAAATCGCAATGAGCAATCGGGCTGGGACATGAGCACTGATGCTCATTTCATCTTCCCTATAGCCAACGAAAAAGTTAGGGTATATCCCATTATGGGCATCACCCTCAACAGTATCAAGTATCATGCAGGCTCTTATTCTGGATTTTCCAATACAGAAGTTGGCGCCAATGTAGGAGCAGGTATTCAATACCATATCACTGGGCCCATCTTTGCTGTGGGAGAAGCCAAATACACTATTATCAGAGATATAGATCAATTGGGAATTGGCATTGGATTGACTTGTCTGTTTTAGTTTATTGACATAAAATTTAATTCTAAAAACGTACAAGATGAACATAGGTGATAGTATTCCTGAAATACTTGGAAATGACGAGAATGGCAAGGAAATAAAAGCTGCTGATTTTAAAGGGAAAAAACTCGTACTATATTTCTATCCCAAAGACAATACCTCGGGCTGCACTTCGCAAGCATGCAGCCTTAGGGATAATTATAAAGAACTTAAACAAGAAGGATACGAAATATTGGGAGTGAGTGTGGACGATGCAAAGTCGCACCTCAAGTTTATTGAAAAACAAGAACTTCCTTTCAAGCTAATTGCAGATACCGACAAGAAACTTGTAGAAAGCTTTGGCATATGGGTAGAAAAAAGTATGTATGGTAGAAAATATATGGGCACATTGAGAACTACATTTATAATCGACGAGAATGGAATTATCCAAAAAATTATGGAAGCCAAACAAATTAAAACTTCCGAACATGCTGCACAAATACTAAATTTTGTTTGACATGTTTTCTATGAGTTTGCAAATATTTTACTAAATAAAAAAATCCCAAATTAAAGACTTTTACAAGTTATATATCAAAAAATTATGGCAGAAAAAAAAATAAAAAATCCAGAATTAAATTTCGATAAAAAATTGCCCAACGAAGAGAGACTAAAAGCCCTAAAAGCGGCTACCGACAAAATTGAGAAGAGCTATGGCAAGGGATCTATCATGAAAATGGGAGATAGCGAAATAGTAAATATAGAGGTTATTCCTACAGGTTCTATTTCCCTAAACTCTGCTCTTGGCGTAGGAGGCTATCCTCGAGGAAGAGTTATTGAAATATATGGCCCCGAATCATCGGGCAAAACAACCCTGGCAATACATGCCATTGCCGAGGCACAGAAAGCTGGAGGAATTGCAGCATTTATTGATGCCGAACATGCCTTCGACCGTTTTTATGCCGAAAAACTAGGGGTGGATATAGAAAATCTTTGGATCTCTCAGCCCGACTCTGGCGAACAGGCCCTGGAAATTACAGAGCAACTCATACGCTCCTCCGCCATAGATATTGTGGTAATTGACTCCGTAGCAGCACTCACCCCCAAAGCTGAATTGGAAGGCGAAATGGGTGATTCTAAAATGGGACTACAAGCGAGATTGATGTCGCAGGCTCTGAGAAAACTAACGGGGGCAATAAGCAAAACCAATACTACTTGTATATTTATCAACCAACTGAGAGATAAAATTGGTGTAATGTTTGGAAGTCCCGAAACAACCACTGGAGGAAATGCCCTGAAATTCTATTCCTCGGTAAGGATAGACATACGAAGGAGTACGCCCATAAAAGATGGTGATGATGTGAGAGGAAACCTAACGAAGGTTAAAGTTGTGAAAAATAAGGTCGCACCGCCCTTCAAGAGAGCAGAATTTGATATAATGTATGGCGAAGGCATCTCTAAAATAGGAGAAATAGTAGACCTTGGCACCGACCTCGAAATTATCAAAAAAAGTGGCTCTTGGTATAGCTACAACGAAACCAAATTAGGACAGGGCAGAGAAGCTGCCAAAGAATGTATAAAAGATAATCCTGAATTGGCAGAAGAACTGGAAACAAAAATAATGGACGCTCTAAAAAGCAAATGAAAATAAACTAAATTATGTATTATGAATTATTCGACGATTGTAAAACCAATCTGCAAAAGAATAATTCATAAACATAAGCGATGATCAAAACTAGCCTATGACAAATCAAGAATGTAGTTCAGCGCAAACTAAATTAGAATCATGGATCAAGCAGGGAAGTCTTAAGCCTGCATTTGAACTTATCCACACATGGAATATGGAGATTAATGATTGGAAATTAAAAGAGCAATTAGAAGAGGTAGAAAACACCTACAAACTTATGCTTTCCTACATACTTGACGCTATAGAAGACCCTCAAAGAGCTACAATATACCAAAGCATATTGTGCAAGACATACCAAATAGCCGACAATATTCTTATGCAAATACGCATCAAAGACTCTTTTGGATTTCTTGGAAAACAAGTGAAAATAAATCTTGTACATCAAAATTTACAGGAAAAACAAAAAGCCATATTTGCCCTTGAAGAAATATCTGAAAAAATAGCCCTCAATGCCCTACTTCAAGACAAAGATTATTCCAAGCAAAACACCCTAGAATTGCACAGAGAATACGAAACTATAAGGAACAATCTATTTGAAACAATATGGCTAAGCTCTACTTGGAATGAAGACGAATTTGCAGTATTCAAAAAACTGTTCGACCAAACCTTATTGTCTATACCAAGCCATGCACTGCTAATATCGGCCATTACATTGGCATGTTATACTTGTTTCGACACTAAAAAAATAATCCTCTTATTAGAAAAAGCAGAACATAAAGACGAAGAAATACGACTCAGAGCCATCACGGGACTCTTGCTTTGCTTGAGAAAATACGATCAAAGAATTTATTTGTTCCCCGAAATACAAGATAGACTACAGCATCTTTGTGAAAACAGAGCTTTTGTAAGTGCTGTACAAAATATATGCCTACAATTTATTCTAAGTAAGGATACCGAGAAAATAACTAAGAAAATTACCGAAGAAATCATTCCCGAAATGATGAAGGTAAATCCTGTACTAAACCAGAAAATAAAACTCGAAGATCTGACAAATGAAACTGGCATAGAAGATAAAAACCCTGATTGGAAAAATATTATTGAAGACAGTGGACTCAGCGAAAAGCTTCAAGAATTTTCTGAACTCCAACTTCAAGGAGCCGACGTAATGCACTCCTCGTTTTCTCAACTCAAAACCCACCATTTTTTTAATAATATCAGTCACTGGTTTCTTCCTTTTGACATTAAAAACTCCTATCTCAGCGGACTATTTGGAGAAAAAGACAAGCAATCGGTATTGGTAAAATTGCTGGAATCCAATATGCTCTGCAATTCCGACAAATACTCTTTTTGCTTTAGCCTAATGCAAGTTCCCGAATCTTATAGGGAAATGATGACCGGACAATTCGGTGGCGAAACAGAAGGTCTGCTGGAAATGCAATCCTCAGAATTGCCAAACCCCCACCAAAAAGCAATAAATATCTCCAAGCAATACATACAAGATCTGTATAGATTCTACAAACTTCATCCCGAAAAAATAAATTTTAATGATCCCTTTAACGAAAAAAAAGACTTTGTACAGGTCGATTCCATAGCAAATATCATAGCAAATGAAGAATCTTTAGAAATAATTGCCGAATCCTATTTTGCGAAAAACTATTTCTACGAAGCTACAGAAGTATTCTCCAAACTGATAGAAATAAATAAAGACAAGGCTATTTTGTACCAGAAAAGAGGCTTCTGCTTGCAAATGAACAAGAAAACTGCCGCAGCTCTCGAAGATTATCTAAAAGCCGACCTATTAGAAATAGGAAATTCTTGGGTATATAAAAAAATTGCTTACTGCTACAGACTCCTCAAAAACCCCAAAGATGCCTTGCATTTTTATAATAAAGCAGACCTCATGAGTCCCAACAATAGCGCTGTGCAAATGAATATTGGACACTGCCAACTGGAACTTAAAAACTATCCTGAGGCTTTAAAATCCTACTTCAAAGTGGAATATCTGGATACAAATGGAAGTCGCTCTTGGCGACCCATTGCATGGTGCTCCTTCCTTGTAGGAAAACAAGAACAAGCCCAAACATACTTTGAGAAAGTCATTGACCTAAACCCTGAGTTTACAGACTTCCTAAATTATGGCCATAGCCTGCTTGCTTGCAAGAAAAATAGAGAGGCTTTAGAAGCATACAAGAAGTCCATAAAATTGGCCGACCAATCAATGGAAAAATTTATGCTTGCTTTCAATAGCGATATTCCCGAGCTAATAAAAGCTGGAATATGCCAAAAAGATATTCCCTTTATACTGGATGCCTTAAAATATAAAAAATAATAATGAACTTCAATAAATCCAAAACATCTACGAGGGCTATTTTTGCCCTATTGCTAATTGCTATTGGCCTGCTGAGCTCAACAAATTTGGCTAGTGCTCAACAAATATCTGCGGCAGAAATATTGCCAGGGCCTACTCCTACCCCTAGCCAATACAATCGCATTATATCCCTAACTCAGTCGCTAAGCCAAAGTATCTACGACTTGGGTGCACAAGATAAATTGCTGGGATGCACCTCCTATTGCAGCATTGCCCTTGCCGACAACAAAGAAATTGTGGCCTCAAGCATAAAGCCCAATTTGGAGAAGATAGCAAGTCTAAATCCCGATCTGGTGCTTGCAATGGGTTTGACCCCCGCCAAAGACATTGCCACATTGCGCAAACTAGGTATTAGGGTAGAAGTGTTTGCAACACCCAAAACGTTTGAAGAAATCTGTGGGCAGTTCAATACCATTGGACTCCTTTTGGGACATTCTGAGCAGGCACAAAAGATTGTAGACCAAGCCAAATTGAAGGTGCAAGCCATACTTTCGCAGCAAACAAGGACGGCAAACAAACCTCAGCAAACAAAAATATTTATGCAAATTGGTGCAGACCCTATATTTTCGGTACTTCCACATACATTTATGGACGATTACATAAAATATTGTGGGGGAGTAAACATTGCTGCCGATTTAAAAACAGGAATTGTAGGACGAGAATTTGTGGCGGCACGCAATCCCGACTATATATTTATTGCCACTATGGGCATGGTGGGCGAACAAGAAAAAGAAAAATGGAGCCAATTTAGGCAGCTTCAAGCCACACGCCAAAAACAGATATTTACCATAGATTCAAATATTGCCTGCCTGCCGACTCCCAATACCTTCGTTGAAACGCTAGAATTAATGATCAAACAGATGAATAAATGAATTTCGCAGCCTCATTTTTTATTAAATTTAAGCATATATATCCCATTGCAATACTCTTCGTTCTCTCAATAATCACAGCATTGCTGTCGCTGGGTATTGGAGAAATGAAAATTCCGCTAGCAAGCATTCTACACTTCCTCAATGATGGCAATACCATGGAATACAGCGTACTGCATCATATTCGCATTCCTCGAGCATTGCTCGCAATCGCCATTGGAGGAAGCCTAAGCCTTTCGGGTGTAATTCTACAAGGCATTTACCGCAATCCCTTGGCCGAACCCTATACCTTGGGCATATCGGGAGGAGCGTCGCTAGGCATTACCCTAGCCATTGTGACTGGCTTTTATGCTATTAGCATGCTCGCACTACCCTTTGCAGGCTTCGTAGGGGCGTTTGCAAGTATTTTTTTCGTCTACACACTGAGCATCAAACGTGGAGCAATAGATACCAACAGGATGCTACTTATTGGTGTAATGATTAGTTTTATCTCCTCCTCCTTTGTAATGTTTCTGATGTCGATTACCTCTGCAGAAAACATACCAGGCATTATATTTTGGACAATGGGCTCTCTCAATGAATCAAATCCTGCTCTGGTCAATGGCATTTTGATATTGTCGGTAGTTTCGCTTGCCGCCTCCTACCTATTTGCTGGTTCGCTCAATGCCCTGCGATTGGGAGAAATAAAGGCTAAGCACCTGGGTATAAACACCCAAAAAATTATTCGCCTGTTGTTTATTCTCACCTCACTGCTCACAGGAAGCTGCATTGCTGTGGCAGGTGTGATAGGATTTGTGGGGCTCATCATCCCTCATTTTTCACGCCTCTGGGTGGGCAACGATTATAGAATGCTCCTGATTACATCATTTCTTAGCGGCAGCATTTTCCTACTCCTTTGCGATATATTGGCACGCATACTTATGTCGCCCAATGAATTGCCCATTGGCGTGATTACTGGAATTGTAGGAGGTATTGTATTTATTTTTATCATTAGTAGATCGCAAATAAAGTCGAGAACGCAATAAAAATTGCTATTTTTTTTGCGTTGCAACTATTTTAAGTTTTTTTATACCAATAATTATCAATTATCAAAAAAAACGGAAGTCTCAAATATTATTTGTTGCTTGCAAAACCTTATTATTCGAAAGTTTTTTTAATTTATTAACAACTCTTATTCATCGCTACTACAACTCTGCATAAGCAAGAGCACAGAACCCATACACATTAGCATACTTAATGCCATTATAATTTGGGGTCATTTTAGATACAAAGCCTTGAGAATGGCACTACATCCATTGCACAAAAATCGCCATCTTGAAACTTAAAGTGACCCGACATCGCCACCATGGCTGCATTGTCGGTGGTAAAGGCAAATGGGGGAATATGGATTTTCCATTGGAACTTTTGAGCATATTCTTCAAAAGCATTTCTAAGTCCCGAATTGGCAGAAACGCCTCCAGCCAAGGCTATCTCGTTTATATTAAGGTCTTTTGCCGCTTTTTGAAGCTTGTCCATAAGTATTTCTACAATCGTTTTTTGGAGGCTGGCAGATAGATCAGCCTTATTTTCTTCAATAAAATTTGGGTTCAATTTTTCTTGATCACGCAAGTGGTAGAGAAAGGAGGTTTTTAAGCCACTAAAACTATAATTATAATGGTCTACCTTTGGCTTACTAAACTTAAATGCCTTGGCATTTCCTTCCCTTGCCAATCGGTCAATCAGAGGACCTCCAGGATATGCTAAACCCATTACCTTGGCACACTTGTCAAAAGCCTCACCAGCAGCATCATCTATGGTTTGCCCTACCACTTCCATATCTTTGTAGCTCTTGACCAAGATAATCTGGGAGTTACCTCCAGAAACAAGCAAGCACAAGAAAGGAAATGATGGTGGCTCATTTTTGATGCCTTCTACCCTTATAAAATGGGCCAATACATGAGCTTGCAAGTGGTTTACATCAATCAGGGGAATATCAAGAGCCGATGCCAGTCCCTTGGCAAAAGAGCTACCCACAAGAAGGGAGCCCATCAAACCGGGACCTCGGGTAAAAGCGATGGCATCTAATTCGTTTTTATCTATTCCTGCTTGCTTAAGAGCCTGATCCACAACGGGAACAATATTCTGCTGGTGGGCTCTGGATGCCAATTCTGGCACCACTCCTCCGTAAGCTTCATGCACTTTTTGACCAGCAATAATATTGGACAACATCAGTCCATTTCGCAAGACTGAAGCAGAGGTATCGTCGCAAGAAGATTCTATTCCTAAAATTGTACAATTCATTTTCTAAATTTTCAACAAAAATACGGATTATTTTTTATAGTTTTGTAGGAAATTTCAATGCAGACTCAAAACAAGTTTCACTAATTTTTATTTTTTTTTTATCAGAACACTAAAACGTATCATTTGGGGAGGAATAATATTCATCATCATCTTTTATATACTGCCGGTATCTCTTCTTAAAGTGCCTGCCATACAAAGGCAAATTTCAACTTTCGCATCCAGCGAATTACAGAAAAAGCTTGGGGTAGAAACAAAGATAGAAAGGATAGATTTTGAACTCTTCAACAAATTAATACTCAAGGATGTATACTTGGCTGATCAACAAGGAGACACCCTTTTACATGCCAAGCGCTTGGCTGTGGGTTTTGATTTTTTGCCCTTATTTAAAGGAAAACTCAATTTTAGTTCAGCCCAACTTTTTAGCTTTCAGATCAACTTGAGTAAGGCGACGGAACAATCGCCACTAAATCTACAATTCGTAATTGATGCTTTTGCAAGCAAAGATACTATGAAAAAAGAAAGCAATATAAATCTTAATATTCGAAATTTAAACCTCCGCAGGGGTAATTTTTCTTTCAAAGTGAAGGATGCTCCCAAATTAAGCAAAAAATTCAACCCCAAAGATGTAGTGATTGCCAATATATCGGCCAAAATAAATCTTGATCAACTGAGTTCTAAATCACTTATAGCCAATGTACAGCATCTTAGTTTTCAAGAACAATCGGGTTTTACAATTCGCCGACTGGCTTTCGACATCAATGCCACCAAACAAGAAGCACTTATTCAGGATTTGGAAATACAATTGCCCAATAGTTTACTACACCTCAAAGAGATTCATGCCAACTACGACTCACTCTCCGACAACTCAGACTATCTGAACAATACCCAGCTCAAGATGCACATCATTCCTTCAGACATTGTATTGAAGGACATTGCTGCAATTGTTCCCGCATTTTCCAATTTTGTTGACAAAGTAAATATTCAAGGTGTTTTTTCAGGAAGCCTCAAAGCCTTACATTTAGATAATTTCAAACTTTCTTCTGGAAATAAGCTGTTTATAGAAGGCGATTTACAAGTAAATGATGCTACCGACAAGAAGCTCATATACATTGATGGAGAAATTGAGGAGTCTTTTATATCAAAAAAAGGGCTGAAAATGTTGATCAATAACTTTAGTGAAGAGAACGCAAATCTTCCTGAAATTCTTGACCACATTGGAGACATAAAATTTGAAGGATCCATAGAAGGCTACTTTCACCATCTAAATGCTTCTGGCTTATTTCATACTGGCGTGGGAAGTTTGAAAACAAATATTGCCCTTGGCGAAGATGAGCACCAAAGGAGAATTATAAAAGGCAAACTGAGTTCTCAAGGTCTTAATCTAAATAAACTTTTTGGACACGAAGGTAAGGATTTGGGAAATACCAGTTTTGAGATAAATGTGAATGCCCATGAATCAGCCAACAATAATTTTGCAGGTACCATAAAAGCCGATATTGGCAGATTTGAATATAAGAATTATGGTTATGAAAATCTTTTACTCAATGGAAAATTTACGGAAAAAAGCTTTGAAGGAGAATTTAATTTAGACAGTCCTGAAGGTAAGATATCTTCCAATGGACTTTTTGTGTTTGATGGGCTCAATTCGCAGTTTAACTTCTCTGCCAAAGCCTACAACATCAAGCTAGACCGCTTGAATTTGAGTGATAAATACAAAGATTCGGATCTAAGTTTTGAAATTAACACAAATTTTTTAGGCAACAATATCGACAACCTTGTAGGAAATGTCAGCCTTTCTAATCTAAAGTTCAATACCCTCAAAGGCGGATACTACCTTGACAAACTCAATATTGATGCCAGCGAAAAGGTGGAGAAAAAAATTATTAGAATTGAATCCGATATAATAAATGGGCAAATAAGTGGAAACTATACCCTTAAAAATATTATAGCATCCATCACGCAAACTGCAAGCCAATTTATTCCTGCCATCGTACCTGCCAAAAATAAAATAAGCATTACCCCAGAGCAGGCCTTCAACCTCAACCTAACAATCAACGACACAGAGGGACTTTCGTATATACTTGATCTGCCCTTTGCTCTACACAACAAAACCAAGATTATTGGGCAATACAATAGTGCCCTCAATAAATTTCGTTTAGAACTATATATGCCAAAATTTAGTGTCAAAAACACACAATTTGAGGGCGGCACAATATTACTTGACAGACCAGATAAGGAGGCCCGATTGCAGATAGAAGCTGTAAGCACACTCAAAAACAAGCAGAAATTGTTTGTGTCCTCTATTTTCAGTGCCTACGACAATTTGATAACAACACAATTGTCTTTTGACAACGACGATAAAGATAAAAAATACAGCGGCAACTTGGCTTTCAACATCTTTTTTGAGACTGATAAAGGACCATTCCCTCTGCAAACCAATATAGACATACAAGAATCTACTCTCACTTTTAATGATACTATCTGGAACATACGCCCATCGAATATGACGCTCGATTCTAGCAAATTTACGATAAACAACTTTGCTATAGACCATGGCAATCAGTACTTGAAAATAGATGGGTCGGCTTCTAAAATTCCTGAAGATAAGCTACACATCGATCTAAGGCAAGTAAATTTGGAATACATTTTCACAAGCCTAGGTATCAAGGCACTAGAATTTGGAGGATATGCTTCGGGGTCCATCGAACTAGCAGATCTTTACCATAGCCGCCAGCTTTCTACACAACTAGAAGTCAAGGATTTCTCTTTTAATCAAGGCGTTTTTGGCGATTTAAGTCTCAAAGGGTGGTGGGATGATTCCCAAGAAGGTATACGGATGATTGCTCATATAAAAAATGAAGATAGCACAAAAGTTGATGTCGACGGCATAATTTTTCCTCTAAAAGAAGAGATGTCTTTCAAATTTGATGCCCAATATATAAGTGCTTATTTTTTGAGAAAATATCTTGGCAGCGTAGCACAAAATGTATCGGGCCTCTTGTCTGGACAGATGCACCTCTTTGGCAGCTTTAGTACTCCCGATATAGAAGGGGATGTATATGCCGACAAAGCAAGCTTTGATATTGAATTTCTAAACACAAGATACAGTTTCTCCGATTCTGTAATAATCAAACCTGGAGAAATTATGCTGAAAAACACCTTGCTGAAAGACAAGTTTGGCCAGGCTAGTGTGGTGAATGGCTATCTAAAACACAATTCATTTAGCGATTTTCACTACAGAGTAAATTTGGATGCCGAAAACTTCCTTGTGTTTGATGCCAAAGAATACCAAAATCCTAGCTTCTTTGGCTCAGCTTTTGGCACTGGTTCCGCCGAAATAAAGGGCACCGAACAATTGGTCTTGATAGATGTTTCCATGAGAAGCAACAGTAAAACCAAGATGAGACTCAACTTTATGGAAACCGAAGAGATTGCCGAATACGATTTTATAAACTTTGTATCAAAAAAAGATGAGTCCATAAAAACACCATCAACACCTATGTTTGAAAATATACCCATTGTGATGAAAACTACCCCGGAAACTGAAATGAGGTTTAATCTAAATTTGGAAGCCACTCCCGATGCGGTGATAGAAATTGTAATGGATCCTTTGTCTGGCGACTTAATCAAGGGCACAGGAAGAGGTAATTTGCAAATTCAATACGGCACAAAACTTCCTCTCAAAATATTCGGAAAATATACCATACAAGATGGTAATTACAATTTTAGCATGCAGCAAGTAATACACCGCAATTTCAAAATAAAAGAAGGCAGCACAGTATCTTTTATGGGAGATCCATACCAAGCCATCTTTGATGTTGATGCCTATTATTCCCTCTCAGCAAACCCTACTGAATTGCACGAAAATCTTTCTACCGAAGGTGGAAGAAGCGTTCCCGTAAATTGTGTGCTAAATATTACTGGCGAAATGCAAAAGCCAAATCTGAAGTTCAATATCGAACTGCCCAACTCCAATAGCGAGCTGGATAGGCAGATAAAATCTATTATCAACACCGAAGAAATGATGAACCAGCAGGTAGTTTACCTCCTAGTATTGAATAGATTCTACACCTTACAAGAAAATAGAAGTGCGGGAGTTACTCCCAACGATTTTGCTACGCTGGCCTCCTCTTCTGTTACTCAATTGGCAAATATGCTGGGAGGCTTGGGCGAAAACTTTCAGATAGGCACCAAATTTAAAGCTGGCGACAACAGCAGTGCGTATAGGGATACTGAAATTGAATTGCTGCTTTCCAGTCAGCTGCTAAATAATAGACTGATATTTAATGGAAATTTCGGATACCGCGACAATCCCTATGTAAAATCAACTTTCATTGGAGACTTTGATCTTGAATACAAACTAACAAAATCGGGCGAGATTCGCCTCAAGGTATACAACCATTTCAATGATATGTACTATTCTCTAAAACCCTCTCCTACAACTCAAGGGATAGGGATATTATACAAAAAAGATTTTGATAAAGCCTCCGAAGTTTTTAAAAGAAGAAAACGCCTACCTCCATTAATTTCACTCGATAGCTATGGGAGGGTTAAATAAATAGGGTTTATATTTTAGATTTATTTAGGCTTTGTTCGGAAATAGGGAAGATAAATGGCTTGTTGGAAATAGGATTGTTTTTTACCACCACTACTGCCTCGTATACCTTTTCTATGTTTTGATAAGTAAGTACATCTGTGGGTGTTCCTTCGTGGATAATTTTGCCGTTTTTTATTAGTGTTAGGTGCTTGCAATATTCACTTGCTAGGTTGAGGTCGTGGATAATCATTATAATGGTCAATTCCTGTTCTTGATTAAGCTTTTGCAAGAGATTCATGATCCTATATTGGTGAGCTATATCGAGATGTGAGGTAGGTTCGTCCAAGAGCAAGAGTCCCGTTTGTTGGCTTAGAGCACAGGCAATGCTAGCCATTTGTAGTTCGCCTCCACTGAGTTGGCTTATCGCTTTGTGTCGCAAATGGCTAATTCCAGTGAGATTCAAATAGTGAGAAACAATCTCTTTGTCTTCTGGAGTGTTGTAAAATTGGAAGGCTTTGTGGTAGGGTATGCGCCCCATCGAGACATATTCTTGAACCGTGATTGGGGCAAGTTCTGCAAACTGTGATACTACGGCTATCAATCTTGCTTTTTCTTTGAGCGAAAGCAGGGCAAGGTTTTTGTCATCTATCCAAACCGAACCTTTGGATAGCTGCAAATCTCCAACGATTCCTTTAAATAGTGTGCTTTTGCCCGAGCCATTGGGTCCTATTATTCCTGCAAACACTCCTTTTGGAAATGCTAGCTTGATGCCCTCTAGCTGGAAGTCGTCTTTGTATCCGCAGGATAAGTCCTTTATTGTGAGTCCTTTTATTATTTTTTGTTCTACCATTATTTTTGTATGATACTCCCCATTGTCAAGACAGAAATCTACTCGACTTAAGATAGTTTTTGTTTCCTCATTCGTCTGGTGGTCTAGCCCCCTATTAATCGGACTTCTTTCTATTTGAGAATACAAATATACAAAATATTTTTTCACCATTGTCATTGGGATATTTTTTCTTGTAATTTTGAATTTTTTAGACGGAGGACAAAATA
>BHEP01000006.1 GCA_003851245.1 Bacteroidales bacterium
TATAATAATTTTGCAAAGATATATAGTATATTTTCCTTGTAATAATTCTTCTTGTCAAATAAAAAAACATTTGTTTGAAAGATGATTTTATCTCCTAATTTATTGGCTGTTTGTGTCGCCGTGTAAGTCTGCAGGACACTATTTTATTCATTCTTGTCCGCATTGCGGAAACAATTATATTTTCAAGTCGAAAAAAATTGTTGTGATGAAAAATTGTTGTACTTTTGGGAGTTGAATTACGCAAACAATAAACTATTTTTAAAACTTATTTTATGCAAGAAATTTTGGACGACAATTTAGAAAAGACAGATCATGCAAATGAGAGTCAGCACGTAGAAAAAGAAGTGGCAAATTCAAATTTTCAAAACGACATTCAAGCGCCTGTACCCAATGCAGATTTGGTTTTAGTGTTTGGAATACTTTCCATAGTGGGCTGCTGCTGCTACGGAATACCAGGAATTATTTTTGGTGTCATTTCCCTAGTTTTTGCCAAGAAAGCTTCTGATCAATACGCGGCAAATCCACAAGGCTACCAAGCCAGTTCTATGAGCAGTGTGAATACAGGTCGCATTTGTGCCATCGTTGGCTTAATTCCCTCAATTCTCTATCTGCTACTAATAATTCTAATGATTATGATATTTGGCTTCACAGCTCTTATCGACCCAGGCTATTGGTCTAACTACAGCCAAAATAATTTCTACTAAAACCTCCTTCTCGGCACAATTTTAGTACTTTTGTGGCTTAAATAATTACAATAATTTGTCAATGAACGATCAACGATACCAGCATCGCGGAGTTTCGGCTTCCAAAGAAGACGTACACAATGCCATAAAGGATATAGATAAGGGCATATTTCCTCAGGCTTTTTGCAAAATAATTCCCGATATTTTGGTAGGTGATGCCGACTACTGCAATATTATGCACGCCGATGGTGCTGGCACAAAATCTGCTCTGGCCTATGTATATTGGAAAGAAACAGGCGATTTGTCGGTATGGAAAGGCATTGCACAAGATGCCCTGATAATGAATATCGACGACCTGCTGTGTGTGGGGGCTTCCGACAATATATTGCTATCTTCCACCATTGGAAGAAACAAGCACCTAATACCTGGAGAAGTGATTGCGGCCATCATTAAGGGCACAAATGAGCTCTGTGACGACTTGCGCAAGCTTGGGGTAAACATATTTCCTACAGGGGGAGAAACTGCCGACGTGGGCGATATTGTGCGCACTATAATCGTTGACAGCACCGTAACCTGCCGAATGAAACGCTCTGAAGTAATCGACAATGCCAACATACAGGCGGGCGATATTATTGTAGGATTATCGTCGAGTGGGCAAGCCTCATACGAAAACGAATACAATGGCGGCATGGGTAGCAATGGGCTGAGTTCTGCCCGCCACGATGTTTTTGCCAACTACTTGGCGATCAAATATCCTGAAAGTTTTGATGCTGCCATACCTGCTAGCTTGGTATATTCTGGACAAATGAAATTGACAGACCAAATAGCCAATTTAGGCATTAATGCTGGTAAGCTAGTGCTCTCGCCCACGCGAACTTATGCTCCCATCATCAAGAAATTGCTGGGAGCCTTGCGCCCACAAATTCATGGAATGGTGCATTGCTCAGGAGGAGCTCAAACCAAGGTTCTACATTTTGTAGATAAGCTAAAGATTACCAAGAATAATATGTTCGCCCTTCCTCCTCTTTTCAAATTGATACAAGAGCAGTCCAATACCAGCTGGAAAGAGATGTACAAGGTCTTTAATATGGGTCATCGCATGGAGATTTATCTGCCAGCAGAATTTGCCCAAGAAGTAATTGCCATCTCCCAATCTTTTGGGGTAGATGCGCAGGTAGTTGGCTTTGTAGAGAAGGCCGACAAGAAACAGCTGGTGATAGAGGATGCCAATGGGCGCTATGAGTATGAATGATATAAGGCAAGTAAAAGCTAGTAAATTAAATACCAGAATTGAAACAAAATACATACCGTGAATTTGGAGATTTTCTAAGTGAAATATTTCCTTACAAGGTACAGAAAATATCTATTAATGCCGGATTTACCTGTCCCAATAGGGATGGTAAAAAAGGTTTTGGAGGATGTACCTATTGCAACAACCAGTCCTTTAGCCCTCAGTATAGTGGACCAAAAAAATCTGTAAGTCTGCAGTTGGAAGAGGGCATACAATTTTTCTCTAAGAAGTATAGCGAGATGAAATATCTGGCTTATTTTCAGGCATACACCAACACCTACGACGATATAGACAAGCTTCTTGAAAAATACAATGAGGCTCTGAACTATCCGCAGGTTGTGGGACTTATCATAGGCACTCGCCCCGACTGCATGCCCAACGAGCTCCTCGATGCCCTGCAAGAGATTTCTAAAAAGCACTTCCTTTTGGTAGAGTATGGTGCCGAATCAACCCACAATAAAACGCTAGAATATATCAATCGTGGGCATACTTATGAAGAAACGGTAGAAACTGTATGGCGCACACATGCCAAGGGCATACGCTGTGGACTGCACCTCATACTGGGACTTCCTGGCGAAAGCAGGGAAATGATACTATCGCATGCCGACAAGATTTCTGAATTGCCTCTCACAACGGTAAAGTTGCATCAGCTGCAATTGATACGGCACACAAAGATGGCTAAGCAGTTTGCAGCAAATCCCGAGAAATTTAATCTATATACTGTCGATGAATATATAGATCTTTGTGTAGAGTTCTTAAAACACCTAAACCCCAATTTTGTGATCGAACGATTCGTTTCCCAATCGCCCAAGGAATTGCTTATTGCCCCCGATTGGGGACTCAAAAACTATGAATTTACTGACAAATTGCACAAAAGACTTTGCGAAAGGGCATAAGGCATTGCCCCTTTGATTATTGCTTTTTTCTAGTGCCTTTAGGCATATATGCCTCAATTACGTTCATCACATAATCGCCCAATTTTTCGCATTCCGAAATAAAGTCCATATAATAAACTCCTACTTGGTAGTCATATTTTTTGGCATCCACATCCTCCATATTATTTGCCTTTAGCTGTGTTCTGAGGATGTTTATCTCATTTTCAATATTATAAGACTCGCTAGGATCCATGGGAGTACTATTGGTGACTTTAAGATAGGCAATCATGCGCAATAGGGCCTTGTCGACAAGTTCGCACATGGTGTCGATATTGTCCTGTAGTTCGGGAGTAAATACTGATTTGGCATCATTGCGTTTTTTTATTGTTTGCGCTAAATTGTAAAGAGAGTCTCCTATACTTTCAATCTCAGTTACCGCACGCAGGCTATCTCTTGTCATCTCCTTACTTTGAGAGCTCAGCCTGCCTTCAGAAACCTTGTTCAGATAATTGCCGATTTCAATTTCCATGCGATCACATATCTGCTCATATTTCTCTATACGCCCATAAAGCTTGAGAAAATTATTTTCGTCGCTCATGGTATTCAGTTCTTTCACCATACCAAACATGCGTAAAGTTCGCTCAGCATAGACTGTAACCTCATTTTTTGCTTCCATGATAGACAGTTCTGCTGTAGAAAGCATTCCTGAAGAAATGAAGCGTAGGTGAAACTCCTCGTCCGTAGCACTACTCTTTATCAAGCGGGTACAGATATTGACATATACGTTTACAAACCAAATCATGATACATATATTGAGTATGTTGAACATGGTGTGAAACAATGATAAGGCATAAGAAACAGAAGTTTGCATCGCCAATAGCTGATCTTGCAAGCCTATTAAGTGAGGGTCGGTCAAGACCTCGCGGCTGGTGATGGCGCGTATGGTTTCGGAATCCAGACTCGACAAAAACTGTGTGATGGCGTGTGGATCGCCAGGGCCTATACTTGTCACAATCGATGAAACCATGCGAGTAAAAGGGAAAAATAGTGCCAGCATCCAAAGAACACCAAACACATTGAACATCATATGCGCCATCGCTGCTCTGCGGGCAGAGACGTTGGCAGAAAATGCTGCAACATTGGCAGTAATGGTAGTCCCTATATTTTCGCCCAGCACCATGGCTGCGGCAATCTCGAAAGTAATCCACCCCTGACTACACATTATCAGCGTGATGGCAACCGTAGCACTCGAAGACTGCACCATCACGGTGAGCAAAGAGCCCACCAGCATAAATAGAAAAACAGAAGTATAGCCTAAATCAGTGTATTTTTGCAAGAACGAGAGCATCTCCGGATTGCTCTGTAAGTCGGGAACAGCAGCCTTCAAAAAATCAAGACCCATAAAGAGAAAGGCAAAGCCAATTAGAAATTCTCCCCATGATCGCTTTTTATTCCTTTTTGAAAAAAGAAGAGGTAGGGAAAGTCCTATTAGAGGCAATGAAAACGCACTAATATTGACCTTGAATCCAAAAATTGAGATTATCCAAGCCGTTACCGTAGTACCCACATTGGCTCCCATAATGACACTCACAGACTGAGTGAGCGAAAGAAGTCCAGCATTAACAAAGCTGACGACCATCACCGTGGTTGCTGATGAGGATTGCACCAAGGCGGTAATCATTACTCCTGTAAAGACTCCCATAACTCTGTTGGTGGTCATTGCAGAGAGAATACCTCGCAATTTATCGCCTGCCACCTTTTGCAGGCCCTCACTCATCACCTTCATCCCATAAAGGAATAAGCCTAGTGAACCTAGCAGCTTCAGAAAATCGTAAAATGAATATTCCATTCTATAATGAATATTGTTATCGTTTTGTTATTCTAATTGAGACTGCGAAATAACACAAAAAAATGTTAATTTCCTAAGGATATCCTTATATTGTTGAGAAAGGGTCAATTTGCCCTCTCAAATGAATACTTTTGAGGGGTTTATCGGCCTAATCGTCATGATCCTTCAAGATTCTATGTGGTATTTTGCCATGCCCTACAAGTTCAAAAGGACAGGCTAAATGCTCTTCCAGCCAGGAGCTATCAACGTCATTGCCTGCATGAAAATGTAAATTTTCGTTTACACAGGCAATATTTTTGACAGTAGAAATAACTGTTCCCACATCGTGAGAAACTAAGATGATGGCTGTTTTTTTGTTAATTTCTTTTAGCTGCTCATAAAATTTTGCCTCAAAACGCTTGTCTACATAGGTGCTTGGCTCGTCTAGCACCAATAGCTTGGGCTTGTTTGCAATAGCCCGGGCCAATAGTACCCTCTGCATCTGCCCTCCCGATAAGTTTCCAATTGCCTTATTGGCAATTTCTAGCAAGCCCATTTCCTGCATTAGCTCTTGCACTCGCAAACACTCTTCCGATTTATTCAAACCAGAGGCATAGAGGCCAGACAAGACAACTTCCGACACAAGAATTGGAAATTGCTTGTCAATATTATTTATTTGTGGCATATAGCCAATACCCTTATCGACATTGTTGGCAAAGCTTATGGTGCCTTTATAGGGCTGTAAGAGGCCTAAAATAATTTTCAAAAGCGTTGTCTTTCCGCCCCCATTTGGGCCTATTATACCAAGAAAATCGTTTTCCTCTATGCTCAAAGAAACATCCTTGAGCACCGACCTTCCCTCATAACCTGCACTTATATTTTTTAGCTCCAATAAATTTTTGCTCATATTCATTATTTATTCATATTGAAAATTACTCCAACATTATATATTTAAAGATACTACTAAGTTTTAGAATAATGAAATTAATAAGTCACAATCGCTTAGATTTTAATTCTCCGATAATGCTTTGGCAATATTAATCATTTCTGTATGCCAATCATATGATAGAAGGTCTATTACATACATCTTACTTTTGGTTTCCTTTGCCATAATTTCAGCATTTTTTTGGTCGAACTCTTGTTGTATAAACACGGTTTTTATCCCCTCTTTTCTTGAAGTATCTATCAGTCGAGCCAACTGATCGGGGGAGGGTTCTTTGCCATCTATTTCTATGCTGAACTGCTTTAGCCCATAGTAGTCGGCAAAATAGCTCAATGCAGGATGAAAAATAATGAAAGACTTCTGAGATCCACTACGCAGCAAACCACTGATGGTACTATCCGTGTCTACTATTTTTTTCTCTAGCTCCACCAAATTTGCCTCGTAGATAGATTTGTGATCTGGATCCAAATCTATAAGTTCCTTACACATATTCTGAGCAAGCAGCTTTGCCTCCCTAGGAGAGCTCCATATATGCGGATCTACCCCTCCTGCATGCGAGTGGTCGGTGCACTCGTGATGCTCGTCAGAAGTGATAAGTGCAATCCCTTCGCTATTGTCGAATATCCTTAAGTTTGGATGATTTTCTGCAATCTTGTCCATCCATACCTCTTCAAAAGCAATGTGGCCGATACGAAAATAGGCAGTGCTCTGCTCTAACTTCATCATTTGCAGGGGCGAGGGGTCATAATTTTCGGGGCTAGAACCAGCAGGCACCATAGTTTGCACCACAAAAAAGGAATCTGCCAATTGCTCTAAAAAATATTTTTGAGGCTCTATTGTCACACTTATTATGGGCTTGCTCTCATTGCTTGAAGAACAGCCAAAAGTAATGAAGAAACTCCCCAAACAGAGGAGGAGGTATAATAATTGATATGTTTTAGTCATCGTAATTGTTGTTGAGTTTTAATATATTGAAATTTCTTTTTAGTTGTGCTAAGCCTATGCGTTTTATTACTGATCTTGAGAAAACTTGCTTGAAGTCCTCCTCATCCATTTGCATAAGATCATTAGCCCTAAATCCTAAAACGGCGGCAGATCTATTAAATTCTTCGACCTTTGTAGGGCGTGCAAATTTATTCCACGGACAAATTTTATTGCATATATCGCAGCCATAGATATAAGGCGACATATCAAGTTTTTTTCCTCCAACAATGAGGGGCATCTCTCCCTTGTATTCTATACTTAGGTATGCCAAACATGAGCGGGCATCCAAAATCTTGGGAGCTACAATAGCCTTTGTAGGGCATGCCTCCATGCATAGCTTGCAAGTGCCGCATAGATTTTTTATTGGCAAATCATAGTGCAATGGCAAATCAATAACAAGCTCGCCAAGAAAGAAGTAACTACCCTTATTCGGGATTATAAGTTGCGTATGTTTGCCAATCCAGCCCAATCCAGCTTTTTGGGCATGATATTTTTCCAATATGGGAGCAGTATCACAAAATACCCTCCCTTCTATTGGCTGTATTTCTTGATATATAAACTCATAAAGGAGTTTTAATTTTTTTTTCATCAGTTCGTGATAATCATCAGCGTAGGCATAATATGCAAATTGAGGTTCAATTGGGTCTTGCTTCTTTGCGGGAAAATAATTTAGTGCCACCACTACCACCGATTTCGCTCCATGGACCAATAAAGAAGGATCTTTGCGCTTCTCAATATTCTTTGCCATATAGGACATTTCTCCATGGTAGCCATTTTCTAAATATTTATCAAGAAAGATAGCCTGATTCCCAACATGCGAGGCCTCACAAATACCACAAGCATCAAAGCCTATTTCTAGGGCTTTTTGTTTGATTATTTCGGATGCTTCTAAGGGCTTCATTGGTATGTTTGTAAAATTGTTAGATATTGATCGATTGAAATGTATAGCCCTGAGCTAATAGCCACTCTATTGAGAGCGGCAACGCCACTTTTATACGCTCCTTAGCCTTTAGGGAATCGTGAAAAACTATGATAGAACCATTTCTGGTCTTCTTCTTCACCACATTAAATACCCCTTGAGCTGTCATTCGCTTGCTGTAGTCTCGCGTCACCACGTCCCACATTATTACCTTGTAGCGTTTTCTCAACTTAAAATATTGAGAAAATCTTAAGTGTCCGTGAGGAGGTCTAAAATATTCGCTCTTTATATAGTGTTCGGCCTTAATTACGTTGTCCATATACGACTTGCTACTCATAGGCAATCCTTGCACATGACTGAATGTATGATTGCCTACTGTATGCCCCCTATCGAGAATCATTTGATAAATCTCGGGATGCTTTCTGACATTGTCGCCTACACAAAAAAAGGTGGCTTTTATTTGGTAGCAATCTAATATATCCAATACCCACGGGGTTATATGGGGTATAGGTCCATCGTCAAAAGTAAGAAAAACGTTCTTAGCAGATGAATCTATACGCCATATAGCCCCAGGAAAAAATGCCCTATAAAGTAAGGGGGGCTGCTCAATAAGCATAATTTATTGATTGGCTCCTCCTTTTTGCGCCATTTTTTGGTATCGTGTTACAGTTGTCGAAAACTCTTTTGCATATTGCTCTGCAAGGGCTGGATTTAAGCTCTGATAAATTGACAATAGCTCCTGAGCAAGATACAGATCATTTTGAAGATCCCTCAATGAGGCAAATTGCTTGTCGTCCAATCTATTGTACCACCTCAAATTACCTATCACATTTTCTGCAATTTTATCACATGCCAAAAGAGCCTTATCGTTCTTATTTGCACTGATATATGCACGCACTATAGACATTGAAGAGTAGTCATAGATTACAGCTGTAGAAGGAATTACCTTCTGGCTATAGTCTGCTACCTGTTCTGCTTTTTCAATTTTACCTTCGGAGATCAATGCGTTGATCAAAGAAGAAAACATCATTCTAAATGAGCGAGCCATGCGACTTGAGTTTTCGTCCATATAGACTTTAGGGTTTTCTATGCCTCCCCATTTATATTTGTTCATCATATTGTCAAACATAATATCTGTATCTACATTCTGATTTGTAGCATGCGTATCAAAAGGCATTATGCGATAGGCTATACCATCTTGTCGGAAATGACGACTTATTCCCAAAAATTGATCAGAATTCACTGTGGTAGCATAATAGAAAGGACGCTTCCAATCTTTGTTATTTGCCAGCATATTCAAGATAATCATCTCGTGCTTTCCTATATATGTTTTTTCGCTAAAGTCGAAAATTATTGCCTCAGGAATTATAGAGTCAAGTCCCTGTTTTACAAGACCAGAAGCCATTACCAAATCCTTATCTATGGGAAGATAAAGTTTCTGTGAGGGTATGATGTCTAATTCCCCGCTATAGCCTGACAACTGTTTCTTTCTTTTATCGTCAGACCTTGCATAGTCCAAGGCCTTTTCTAGATCAAAAGGTTTATCATTTTTGTTGTTTATGTATGCCGCGTCTCGTGTTCCCTGAATATAATCTGACTTTTTCCAGCTAATTGGTAGGGGGCTAGATTCGTAGGACTGCAGCTTCATCTGATCTATATACCAATCTGTTTGCAAGTAGCTCAAATTACACACCCTCACATCGGTTCTATATCCTTCAACCTCTTGGGCATACCATAGGGGGAAGGTATCATTGTCGCCATTTGTAAAAATAACGGCATTGGGCTCACAGGTGGTGAGGTAGTTGAAGCCAAAATCTCTAGCCACAAATCTATCCGACCTGTCGTGATCGTCCCAGTTTTGGCCACACATTTGTATGGGAATAATTAGGCACAATGCACTTGCAGCTATAGCGGCAGGTAGTTGAGGCACCTTAAGTATGCGCTGAAATAGAGCAGCCAAACCTGCAACTCCTATGCCAATCCATATGGTGAAGGCATAAAACGAGCCTGCATAGGCATAATCTCGCTCCCTAGGCTGGTAGGGCGTTTGGTTGAGATAAATAACAATTGCCAATCCTGTCATAAAGAACAAGATAAAAGTCACCCAAAATCCCTGAGCTCCCTTCTTGCCAGAATAAGCCTGAAAGAGGATGCCCAAAATACCTAATAATAAGGGCAGCATATAATATTTGTTATTACCCTTGTTTTGGGTAATATTTATGGGCAAATCTTCCTGAGGCCCCACCAAGAACTTATCAATAAATTTAAATCCTGTAATCCAGTTGCCATTATTAATTTCCCCGTGGCCCTGTATGTCGTTTTGTCGTCCCGAAAAATTCCACATAAAATATCGCCAGTACATAAAATTCACCTGGTAGTTGAAGAAAAATCGTATGTTCTCCCCAAATGTCGGCTTAACAGCAGTTTGTGTTCTTCCGCAAATATTATATCTTACAGTTCGCCCCTTAATGCTGGCCCAAGATTTGTAGGAGGCTATATGATCTTTATTTGTGCTATACATCCTTGGGAAAATCATGTTTAGCTCATCCACCATCACAGGTCGCGATTTGGTGTTGGACACGAAATAGGCATCCTTTTCTGAGGGGTCTTGCTTTATTGCCCTACTCCATACCGGACCTTTCTCCACAAGAATAGGGCCGCAATCTGCATCATCTCTATCAATCTCAGACACATAAGTTTCACCGTAGAATAGGGGGGTGTTTCCATATTGCTCACGAGTAAGATAGTCTCTGAGAGTAAAAATATCCTTTGGCGCATTTTGATCCATCGGAGGGTTGGCTGCCGAGCGAATCATAATAAGGGCGTAAGAAGAATATCCAATGGTAATGACAAACAAACTTATTAGAATTGTATTGAGCGTCACCACGTTTATTTTCTTGTAGAAATATAAGAAAAGTATCATTCCTGCAATGATGAGTATGCCCAAAAGGTATCCAGAGCCAATAAATGGGATGCCAAGCAAAACTACAGAAAGCACAAATGATATTTTAACGCGTAGGGCATTAGGATTGTCTTGCATGCTTTCCCAAATTCCCCAAGCCATAATTGCAAAAACGGAGACTATATATATTATAACTCCACTATTGTAAGGCATTCCCAGCACGTTTACAAAGAAAAGTTCAAACCATCCGCATACTTCTACTAGTCCTTGAATGATACCATAAAGAATGACTCCCACCAAAACAAAAGAAAGAAGTAATGCCATAATAGCGCCTTTCAATGTGGGTTTTGGGTATTTCTTAAAGTAATAAACCAGCACTATGGCAGGAATACAGAGCAAATTCAAGAGGTGGACAGCAATTGAAATCCCCATAAGATAGGCTATTAAAACAAGCCACTTATTGGCATGTGGCTGATCTGCCACATCTTCCCACTTGAGGATAAGCCAAAAAACTAGGGCTGTCATTAGGGAAGAATATGCATAAACCTCCGCCTCAACGGCCGAAAACCAAAAAGTATCCGAAAAAGTATATACCAAAGCACCCACCATACCAGAGCCCATGATGGTGACAAGTTGTCCCAAGGTCATATCCTTTTTATCATCCCAAACGAGTTTTTTGGTGAGATGAGTAATAGTCCAAAATAAGAACAAGATAGTGAGGGCACTCAAGATGGCAGACATGCAATTTACCATCATCGCTACCTGAGAGGGTTCGCTAGCTAGCTGTGTAAACAAATTGGCAGTAAGCATAAAAATAGGATTTCCAGGAGGATGCCCTACTTCCAACTTGTAGGCGGAGGCAATAAACTCTCCACAATCCCAAAAACTTGCCGTAGGCTCTATGGTCATAAAATACACGAAAGCAGCAACTGCAAACGCAAACCAAGCTAGAGCATTATTTACTAAGCGATAATTCTTCATATTTGTAAACATATTTAATTTCAATATTTTCTAAATAGATTTCGTTTTGTATATATTTTGTGGCAAAGATAAAAAAAAAAATTAAGACTTCAAGTATACATGCCTTTTGTCTTGCATACCGACGACAAAGCGCATACATTTTTCTCCATTTAGACCACAATTAATTATTTTTAACACTTCAAAGCAGGAATAAGTCGAAAAAGCTTTGAATTAAGGATAAAAAAGTTTAATTTTGCAGTCGGACTATTCAATAATGGAGGGGGCAAGAGTCCCCTCCTTTCATTTATAAATTTGTTGTTAAATATTTTATATGATAGAAAAATCGCTGGTTAAACAAATTGCAGAAAAATATCTTGCTGACAAAGAGCATTTTATAGTTAGCATAGATGTCAGGCCTGGCAATATCATTGTTGTTGAGATAGATAATGACAGCTCTATAAATATAGAAGATTGCATGGCTTTGAGCAAGCATATTGAATCTCAATTTGATAGAGAGCTTGAGGATTTTGAGTTGGAAGTTGGTTCGGCAGGTATTGGACAGGCTTTTAAAGTCTTGCGACAGTATCAAAAAAATATTGGCAATGAGGTAGAAGTTCTTACCAAAGAGGGCAAAAAAATGAGTGGCTTATTGAAGTCGGTTGATGAAAGCCACTTGGTTCTTACCATAGAAAAGATGGAAAAGCCCGAAGGATCCAAACGAAAAGTAGTTGTCGAAGAAGACTTGACATTTACTTACGAAGAGTTAAAATATACAAAATATCTAATAAGATTCAAGTAATATAATATGGCGAAGAAACAAGAAACGATCAGCATGATCGACACGTTCGCAGAATTTAAGGAGCTAAAAAACATAGACAGGACCACTTTAATAAGTGTTTTGGAAGAGTCTTTTCGTAATGTCATTACCAAAATGTTTGGCAGTGACGAAAATTATGATGTCATCATCAATCCCGACAAGGGAGATTTTGAAATTTGGAGAAACCGCATCATTGTGGCAGACCAAGACTTGGAAGATTCAAATTTGCAGATTAGCCTCACTGAAGCAAGAAAGACAGATCAAGATTATGAAATTGGCGAAGAGATTACCGACGAGGTAAATTTTGCGGGATTTGGCCGTAGGGCTGTTTTGAATCTTCGCCAAGCACTATCTTCTAAAATTTTAGAACTTCAAAAGGATAGTCTTTACAATAAATATAAAGATAAGGTAGGACAAATTATTTCGGCTGAGGTATATCAGATTTGGAAGAAAGAGATTTTGCTCCTTGACGACGAAGAGAATGAAATTCTCCTCCCCAAAACGGAGCAAATACCTGGAGACTTTTTTCGCAAAAATGAAATGCTTAGAGCTATTGTCGTAAAAGTAGACAATCAAAATAATAATCCTAAGATAATTATCTCTCGCACCTCAAATATCTTTATGCAACGCCTTTTTGAGCTCGAAGTGCCCGAAATAAATGATGGACTCATCACCATAAAGCGCATAGCGCGAATCCCTGGAGAGAGAGCCAAGGTTGCCGTAGAGTCCTACGACGAGAGGATAGATCCTGTAGGAGCTTGTGTGGGAATGAAAGGAGCAAGAATTCATGGTATTGTCAGAGAACTTCGCAATGAAAATATTGATGTTATCAATTATACCAGCAACACATCCCTGTTTATTCAGCGTTCACTGAGCCCCGCCAAAGTTTCTTCTATCAAACTAAATGAAGAGGAAAAAAGGGCAGAAGTTTATCTTCGTCCTGAAGAGGTTTCTCTCGCTATAGGGAAAAATGGCTTAAATATAAAGTTGGCAAGTATGCTTACTGAATATACCATCGATGTATTTCGTGATGTAGATATTGATGGAGAAGATATATACATGGATGAATTTTCAGATGAAGTAGAAATGTGGGTAATTGATGCTCTCAAAAGTGCTGGTTGCTACACTGCAAAGAATGTGCTTGCCCTAAGTAGAGAAGAAATTATGGAAAAAGCAGATCTGGAAGAAAGTACAGTCGACGAATTACTTTCCATCCTAAATGATGAATTTGAAGCCGAATAATTGTTGTATTTCCCTAATAAAATTGTATGTCCATTAGATTAATAAAAGTAACAAGAGACTTGAATGTAGGATTAACCACGGTGGTTGACTTCTTACAAAAAAAGGGATTTGCTCCTGAGGCTGATCCTAATGCAAAAATTAGCGATGAGGAATACACGCTTCTTGTCAAAGAATTCAGCAAGGATAAAAACCTTAAATTGGAGTCAGAGAAGATTAGCTTAGATAGACTCTCGAAAGAAAAAAATGAAAGTGTTGCTGTAGAAGGTTACGAGAAAGAAAAAAAGAAGGTTGAGAACTTGAAAACAGAAGTTCCCGACGATATGGTGCCGAAGATAGTTACAAAGGGCAAGATTGATCTCGACGCACTCAATAAGCCCAAGAAACAAACTCCTGCTAAGCCTAAAAAAGAAAAATTGGCACAGGAAATTAATCAAGAGCTTAATATTACGCCCAAAGTTGAGGATACACCTCTTCCTATTGTTGATGTAGAAAAACCAATAATTTCTCACGAAGAGCCCGCACAAACTACGGCTACAGAAGTTCTTGAAAAGCTAGCTTCTCAAAAGCCAGTTCTTCAAGAAGAAAATGAGCCTGATGTGAAAGAAGAAGTACAAAGTGCTATCTTAACACCAGTTCAAGCAGAGATTGAGGATAAGGTTTTGCCGCAAGAGACTATTGTCGAAAATGATATAACAGAGGCTATAGATGAGCCTGCCGACACAAATAGCAGTGAGGAAGATAATGTTTTTAGGCTCAACAAGCCTATTATTGAATCAAACATAAAGGTTACAGGCATGATAGATTTAACTTCTATCAACCAAACTACAAGGCCCAAGAAAAAATCGAAAGAAGAAAAAAGGAAAGAACGCGTAGAGAAGAAACCTCTAGCGTCGAGTTCTTCTCCCATCATACCTGCAGCAGCCTCTTCGCTGGGTCTCAAGAAGGCAGTTCCTGAAGATCCCAATAGGCCCAAACCCGTATTAACTAAAAAAGGGGACTTGGATAGTGAGGAAGCCAAGAAGAAAAAAAGAAGCCGCATAAAGAAAGAAAAAGTTGATGTCAATAAGGGTGCGAATGCGCAGCCTAAGCAAGAAACTTCAGGACTGAGATTAAGAAAGCCTGGCAAAGGGTCGACAGGGGGAGCTGGCACAGGGTCTAGCGATGCCGACGTACAAAAGCAAGTGAGAGACACTCTAGCTAGACTAACCAGCAAGGGACAAAAGAAAGGCTCCAAATACAGAAGAGAAAAAAGAGATGCCGTTTCTCAGCGTCAGCACGAACAAGACGAAAATGCTGAAATGGAAAGCCGCACAATCAAACTTACAGAATTTGTTACCGCAAATGACTTGGCAAGTATGATGAACGTTCCTGTAGTTCAAATTATCTCTACGTGTATGAACATTGGTATGATGGTTTCTATAAACCAACGCCTAGATGCTGAAACAATAAATATTGTAGCCGAAGAGTTTGGCTTCAAAACAGAATATGTAAGTGCCGAAGTAATAGAGGCAATAGCAATGGAAGAAGACAGGGAAGAGGATATGGTTCCTCGTTCTCCTATTGTAACTGTGATGGGCCACGTAGATCATGGAAAGACCTCTCTTCTTGACTACATCCGCAGCGCAAATGTGATAGCTGGTGAGGCTGGAGGAATTACACAGCATATTGGAGCCTACAATGTAAAGATTCCTGACGGTCGTCATATAACCTTCTTAGACACCCCTGGTCACGAAGCCTTTACTGCCATGCGTGCTCGTGGTGCCAGCGTAACAGATATAGCAATTATTTTGGTTGCTGCCGACGACAATGTGATGCCTCAAACAGTAGAAGCCATCAACCATGCCTCGGCTGCAGGAGTGCCTATAATATTTGCCATAAACAAGATAGATAAGGCAGGAGCCAATCCTGAAAAAATAAAAGAAACATTGGCAGGAATGAACTACCTCGTTGAAGACTGGGGAGGAAAATACCAATCGCAGGATATTTCTGCTAAAAAGGGTATTGGAATGACCGAGCTTTTGGAGAAAATTGTTTTGGAAGCAGAGATCCTTGAACTTAAGGCCAACCCAAACAAGAGAGCTATGGGTTCTGTTATAGAATCTTCGCTGGATAAGGGCAGAGGCTATGTTGTCACCATGTTGGTACAAGCAGGCACACTTAGGGTAGGCGATATAGTATTGGCAGGAACGCAGTACGGACGTGTAAAAGCAATGACAAACGAAAGGAATCAAAAAATTACTGAGGCTGGGCCTTCCGTTCCCGTACAAATTTTGGGAATCAATGGAGCTCCACAAGCGGGTGATACCTTCCATGTACTAGAAACGGAACAAGAAGCCAAAGAGATTTCAAACAAGCGCGAGCAACTTCAAAGAGAGCAGGGACTTAGAACTCAAAAACTACTTACCCTCGATGATATTGGTAGGCGTATTGCAATTGGAAACTTCCAACAGCTGAATATAATTATTAAGGGAGATGTAGATGGATCTGTAGAGGCACTTTCAGACTCACTTATCCGCTTGTCTACCGAAGAAATTCAGGTCAATGTCATTCATAAGGGCGTTGGTCAAATATCAGAGTCTGATGTTACGCTAGCTGCCGCTTCTGATGCAATAATTTTGGGCTTCCAAGTCCGACCTTCACAGGCTGCAAGAAAACTTGCAGAAAAAGAAGGGGTAGACGTTCGTCTTTATGCCATCATATATGATGCAATAGAAGAAGTTACCGCAGCTATGGAAGGCATGCTTTCTCCTGAGATAAGGGAAGAAATTACCTCCAATGTTGAAATTATTGAAGTATTCAAAATTACCAAGGTCGGTACTGTTGCTGGATGTATGGTAAGAGAAGGAAAAATCAAGCGAGGAAATAAAATTCGTGTCATCAGAGATGGTATCGTTATCTACACTGGGGAATTGGGATCTCTAAAACGCTTCAAAGAAGATGTGAGAGAGGTAGCAAATGGCTACGAGTGTGGACTGAACATACACAACTTTAGTGACCTCAAAATAGGCGATATGATTGAAGCTTTTGAAGAAACAGAGGTAAAGAAAACATTATAAAGTTTCATTATAAAATTTCAATATAAGTTTGAAATTGAAAATTATATTAAAGACCTATCTGATGTTTCTATCTGGTAGGTCTTTTTTTACAAAAGTTTAGCTTTTATTAGCAAACTTCACTAAAACATTATACCGAAATATACGTTATTACTTATTCAGTAGTATAGTCGGGAGCTTCTTTTTTTGCGCAATTATATTTGTTTCAAAGAAGAGCCCCGTCAAATTAATAAATATTCAAATGGACGATTCAAATAAAATTTTAGATCAAGTCACCACAGGCGAATACAAATACGGCTTCTCCACCGATGTAGAGACAGAGTATTTTCCTAAGGGAGTGAATGAAGATATTGTAAAAGCCATATCGGCAAAAAAAAATGAACCTGAGTGGATGCTTGAATTTCGACTCAAGGCCTTTCGCTATTGGCAGACCTTAGAAATGCCCCAGTGGGCACATCTCAAAATGCCTGAAATAGATTTTCAAGACATCATCTATTATGCTGCTCCGAAAAAGAAAGGTGGCCTTAAAAGTTTGGATGAAGTGGATCCCGAGTTATTAGCGACTTTTGCAAAGCTTGGAATACCCCTACATGAGCAAAAGATTTTCTCAGGCATTGCTGTCGATGCGGTTATTGATAGCGTTTCTATCAAGACTACTTTCAAAGAAAGCCTTGCCGAAAAAGGCATTATTTTTTGCTCCTTTAGTGAGGCTGTTGAACATCACCCCGATCTCATTAAAAAATATATGGGTTCAGTTGTTCCTTACAAAGACAATTTTTATGCAGCCCTCAACTCTGCTGTTTTCAGTGATGGATCTTTCGTTTACATTCCCAAAGGCGTAAGATGCCCTATGGAATTGTCAACCTATTTTCGTATCAATGCCATCAATACTGGGCAATTTGAACGCACCCTGATAGTGGCCGATGACGATTCGTATGTTAGCTACCTTGAAGGATGTACAGCTCCCATGCGCGATGAAAACCAGCTGCATGCTGCCATAGTAGAAATCGTTGCCATGGATAGGGCTGAGGTAAAATATTCGACTGTACAAAACTGGTATCCAGGCAATAAACAAGGCAAGGGGGGAGTGTATAATTTTGTTACCAAAAGAGGTATATGTAAGGGCGAAAGCTCCAAAATTTCTTGGACGCAGGTAGAAACGGGTTCCGCCATCACATGGAAATATCCCAGCTGCATACTCAAAGGCGACAACTCTGTTGGAGAGTTTTATTCTGTTGCGGTTACCAACAATCACCAGCAGGCCGATACAGGCACAAAAATGATCCATATAGGAAAAAATACCAAAAGCAGAATCGTTTCTAAAGGGATATCGGCCGGATTAAGCCACAACTCCTACCGAGGACTCGTGAGGGTGATGAAAGGCGCAGAAGGTGCTCGCAACCATTCGCAATGCGATAGCCTGCTGCTTGGAGACAGATGTGGCGCACATACATTTCCTTATATGGACATCCACAACGAAACTGCCGTGGTAGAACATGAGGCTACAACCTCCAAAATCAGTGAAGATCAGGTGTTTTACTGCAATCAAAGGGGTATTTCTCCTGAAGATGCCGTGGGCCTTATCGTCAATGGATACGCAAAAGAAGTACTCAATAAACTGCCCATGGAATTTGCTGTAGAAGCGCAAAAACTCCTACAAATAAGTCTCGAAGGTAGTGTGGGCTAATATATGCTGAGAGAGACCCTAGGTTTAAATAAACAACAATAATAAAAAACAATGAAGAACTTACTAACAATAAAAAATTTACACGCTTCCATCAACGGAAAAGAAATATTAAAGGGAATTGACTTAGAAGTAAATAAGGGAGAAATTCATGCCATCATGGGGCCCAATGGCTCTGGCAAAAGCACCCTCGCCTCGGTGCTTGTAGGACATCCTGCCTTTGAAGTGATGCAGGGAGAGGTGCTCTACAAGGGCAAAGATTTGTTGGAGCTGTCGGCAGAAGAACGCTCCTGGGAGGGGCTGTTTCTTAGTTTTCAGTATCCTGTAGAGATCCCTGGAGTGAGCATGGTAAATTTTATGCGAACAGCCATCAATGAGCAGCGCAAATACAAGGGCTTAGAGCCCGTTTCGGCCACCGATTTCCTGAAACTGATGCGTGAAAAGCGAGCCATAGTAGAGCTAGACAGTAAACTTGCCAATAGAGCCGTAAATGAAGGCTTCTCGGGGGGAGAAAAAAAGCGCAATGAAATTTTTCAAATGGCTATGTTAGAACCCTCCCTCGCCATTCTTGACGAAACAGATAGCGGACTGGATATAGATGCCCTAAGAATTGTTGCCAAGGGAGTAAACGCACTGAGAACCTCAGAGAATGCCTGCCTGGTTATTACTCACTACCAGCGCCTACTCGACTACATCAAGCCCGACAAGGTACACGTGCTCCACAATGGCAAAATTGTGAAGTCGGGGGGGGCTGAGCTTGCCCATGAATTGGAAGAAAAAGGATACGACTGGTTAAAATAACGATTTTATTTATGCAACAATATATAGATTTTTTCCTGACATATCAGGAAGCCATATCAAAGCCATGCGCAGCGGCATTAAACGCTCCTCGGCAATTGGCATTTGAAGTTTTCAAAGAAATAGGGTTTCCGAAATTTAATTCGGAAGAATACCAACACACAGATATTTCGTCTCTGCTAGAATCAGACTTGGGCTTGAATATCAACAATCTAAAAATACCCATCAATCCTTATGAGGTCTTTAAGTGCGATGTTCCCAATTTGTCGACAAACCTCTACTTCATGGTAAATGAAAGGTTTTATGCACAAGAGGAGGTTAAATTATCTCTGCCGCAAGGCGTTTTTTCGGGGAGCTTAAATACCTTCGCAGAACAATATCCGTCTATCTTTTCCAAATATTATGGGCAGTTGGCAAAATCCGACAAAGATGGATTGGTAGCTTTCAATACCCTATTTGCCCAAGATGGTTATGTGCTATACGTCCCCAAAAATGTGGTCGTGGAGCAAGCCATTCAGCTTGTAAACGTGCTTAGAGGAGACACTGACACCCTGGCAAATCGCCGATTATTAATTATCATTGAAGAAGGAGCACAAGCCAAACTGCTTGCTTGCGACCATACTTTCGACGAAAAGCCCAAATTTGTAGCTAGCCAGGTATGCGAAATTTTTGTAGCAAAAAATGCGCTGTTTGATTACTACGAACTCGAGGAAAGCTCCGAAAATACGGTTAGGCTAAGCTCTACTTTCGTGAAACAGGAGGCTTCGTCCAATGTGGTATGCAATACAATTACCTTGCTCAATGGCGTAACACGCAACAACTACCATATATCCTTGGATGGAGAGCATGCTGAAACCCATCTTTATGGAATGGCAATTGCTGATAAGAAGCAAAAAGTAGATAACCATACCAATATTGCACACAATGTGCCCAACTGTTTGAGCAACGAGCTTTTCAAATATGTGCTAGACGATCAGGCTGTAGGTGCTTTTAGTGGTAGAATACTCGTGGCAATAGATGCACAGAAAACCCTCGCATATCAAAATAATCGCAACCTATGTGCTAGTAGGGAATGCCGGATGTTTGCAAAGCCGCAGCTAGAGATTTATGCTGATGATGTGAAGTGCTCGCATGGACTTACCACAGGGCAGCTCGATGAGACTGCCTTGTTTTATATGCGTTCGCGCGGTATCTCTGAAGAAGAAGCCCGCATGCTCCTCAAGTTTGCTTTTACCCACGATGTAATAGAAGGCATACGACTGGAAGCTCTAAGAGACAGACTCAAACTACTGGTGGAAAAGCGATTTAGAGGGGAACTTATGAAATGTGCTGGATGCTGCAGTAATGACAAATAAATAATGAATAGTAAACTAACAAACGAGGCTGTAAATAAAATTCGCCAAGATTTTCCCATACTCCAACAAATGGTATATGGGAAACCTCTTGTCTACTTAGATAATGGAGCTACAAGCCAAAAACCCATTCAGGTAATTAAAAAAATTGAGGAAGTTTATTCCACCATCAATGCCAACGTGCATCGTGGTGTGCATTTCTTAAGCCAGCAGGCCACGGATGCCCACGAAGCGGCACGCAGAAGTGTTCAGGCTTTTATAAATGCTCCAAAATCCGAAGAGATTATTTTTACCCGAGGCACAACTGAATCTATCAATCTTGTGGCCTCAAGTTTCTGTAGAAAATTTTGTAAAAAAGGAGATGAGATAATTATTTCAGCCATGGAGCATCATGCCAACATAGTACCTTGGCAGATGCAGGGCGAGATAAGTGGTGTGAGAATAAGAGTTATCCCTATCAATGACAAGGGCGAACTTATTCTAGAGGAATATCAGAAATTGTTTAACGAAAAAACAAAACTCGTATCAGTAATGCACATATCCAATGGGCTGGGCACTATCAATCCAATCAAGGAGATGATAGAGCTTGCTCATAAAAATGGTGTGCCTATCATGATTGATGCAGCGCAATCCGCTCAGCACATGGTAATTGATGTGCAGGCATTGGACTGCGATTTTCTCGCCTTCTCTTCTCACAAGCTCTACGGCCCTACTGGTATTGGCGTGCTTTATGGGAAAGAAAAATACTTAGAACTTATGCCTCCCTACCAAGGAGGAGGAGAAATGATTGCCACTGTTTCGTTCGATAAAACAACTTTCAATGAGCTGCCTTTCAAATTTGAAGCCGGCACTCCTGACTATGTAGGCACCATTGCGCTTGCTGAGGCAATAAAATATATTTCTGCCATTGGTTTGGATGCCATAAAAAACTATGAAGACGAACTTTTGAACTATGCCTCTGAACAATTGATGCAAATAAAGGGCATGCGATTTTTTGGAACTGCGAGCAAAAAGAGCAGTCTAATATCGTTTCAAGTAGGCAATATTCATCACTACGATATGGGCATGTTGCTTAACAGGCAAGGTATAGCTGTGCGCACAGGTCACCATTGTGCTCAGCCATTAATGAAGGTGCTAGGCATTGAAGGCACTACCCGAGCGTCTATGGCTTTCTACAATACTAAGCACGAGATAGATATGCTGGTAGGAGGTATTGAGCGAGTAGCAGGAATGTTTTAATGTTAAAATCCTTCCTCCATAGGCATCTTATAGAAGCTGGCTGCGACGAAGTTGGGCGAGGCTGTTTGGCTGGTCCAGTTTTCGCCGCAGCTGTTATTCTCCCTAAGAATTTTCTTTGCCAAGAGCTCAATGACTCCAAGCAGCTGAGCGAAAAAAAACGCTTGAAACTCAGACCAATTATAGAGAAAGAAGCCATTGCTTGGGGTCTAGGAATTGTGTCGGCTGCCGAAATTGATGAGATAAATATTCTCAATGCTTCTTTTCTTGCCATGCACAGGGCTATAGATCAACTTAAAATATGTCCCGAACATCTCCTTATCGATGGCAATCGCTTCAGTATATACAAAAATATTCCTCACACCTGCATAATTAAGGGTGATGCAAAATTTCTTTCTATTGCAGCAGCTTCCATATTGGCAAAAACCTATAGAGATGCTTATATGCAAAGCATACACTGCGATTTTGAAGCCTACAATTGGTTGAGTAATAAGGGCTACCCCACAAAAAAACATAGAAATGCCATAGAAATTTATGGCATTACCCATCACCACAGAAAAACATTTAGACTGCTGGCCCAAGAGAAGCCCTAAAAATTAAAATAGCTCTAAAGCTGATGGCTCAAAAATACCTATTTATTTTTGTGAACAATAGTTGCCGTAGCCTGCTTGGTAGGCATAACGAGTATTTCTGCAATTTGTATGTGGGGAGGTGTATTTGCCACATAGCTGAGTATTTCTGCAATATCTTCGCCAGTCATGGGTTTAATACCTGCATATACTTGATCAGCCTTAGCTTTGTCTCCCCTAAAGCGACAGACGCTGAAATTTGTTTCTACCATACCGGGCTTGACATTACACACCCTCAAGGGAGTGTCTACAAGGTCTATGCGCAAACCATCGCTTAAGGCCTTTACGGCAGCTTTTGTAGCGCAATAAACACTTCCGCCAGGGTATGCTCCTTCACCTGCAATGGAACCAATATTGATAATCTGCCCTTTTTGATGCTTCAACATCAGTGGCACCACCAAACGGGTAATATTTAAGAGCCCTTTTATATTGGTGTCAATTACAATGTCCCATTCGTCTAAGTCACCTTCAAACTCCTTTTCAATGCCAATTACTAAGCCTGCATTATTGATTAAAACATCTATTGCTTGCCAGTTGCTTGCGAGGTCTTCGATTTGTTTTTTTGCTTCTGCCCTATCCCTCACATCAAATAATAGAGGCATTATATCGGCAGCAAATTCTTTTTCCAGATGTTTTTTAAAAGCATCTAGCTTCTCCTTATTTCGGGCATTTAGTATCAATCGAGCTCCCTGAGTCGCAAATTTAATGGCACAAGCTTCACCAATGCCACTCGTTGCCCCTGTAATAAAAACTATTTTATCTCTCATCATGTTTTAATCCTTTATTTATTTGCCCTTGTTGCTGCCTCAAGCAATTATTCATTCTCTTATATCCCTTCCCCAGAAGAGTTTATCTCTTAGAGTTTGATAAAATGTTTGATTTTTACGTTTGATTATTTTTGTTGTAAAATCGGCCTTTTTTATTGAAAATTTTGCGCCTGAAGAAAATACCTCTGAGCGACCATCCATAGACACCAAAAAATTGCCCCCTCTAACCTCTACCTCAAAATTCATATCGTAGTCGTCAGGAATAACTAAGGGTCTGACGTTGAGAGAATGGGGAGCAATAGGGCTAAGAACAAAACTCTTGGCCTGAGGCACCAATATCGGCCCATTTACACTTAGAGAATAGGCCGTAGAGCCAGTAGGGGTAGATACTACTAAGCCATCGGCTAGGTAGGTTGTCAAATATGCCTCGTTGATATAGGTGTGGATGCTAATCATCGAAGAGGTCTCTCTCTTGAGTATAGCAATCTCGTTTAGGGCATAAGTATATGGATTTACCAAATACTCTGCGGTCTCTAGTTTCAATAAACTGCGATCTTCTACTAAAAAATCTTTATTGAAAATTTCTTCTAGCGTATTTTCTATTTCATCGGCATGTATATCTGCCAAAAAACCCAGTCTGCCGGTATTGATGCCTATTATGGGGATGCCCTTTCTTCCTATAAAGGTTGCCGTACGCAAAAAAGTACCATCTCCCCCCAGGCTAAGCGCAAAGTCGAGATCAAAATTTGCATCTGTAATTAAACCTACAAAAGGAGGATTGTAATTTAGTTCTTGACGCAGGTATTCATAAAATTCTTGCTCAATCCATACTTTGGCCTGCCCAGTTTTGAAAATATCAAACACCTGTACAATACTTTCTTTTGCCTTCTGCTGACTGTTACTTCCAAAAACACCTACCTTCATATATTATATGTCTAAGTAATACATCAATTCATCAAGACTCTTTCTTTGATTATCATCTATCAGTTTTTCTTTTTGAAAATAGTACAAAATAGAATAATTGAAGCGCTCTAAGCTGCGCAGCACTGCCGAAATATCTTCCAGGTCTATTTTAAGAAGAACGACCATTTTTGCTGTGTCAGCAATAGGATAGGTAAACAAGCTCAATATTTTTGCATTATTAGACTCTGCGAGGTGCACAATATTTGATAAATCGTAATCCTGGCTATTGAGTTCTAAGGCTATAATGGATCCATTGGAAATGGCATTGGTCATTTCTGCCAGTTTGTCTCTCAATATACCAGCTGTTATAACTCCCAGATAGCGCCCTTTTTCATCAACAACAGGGAGCAACATTTTTTTTTCTATGCTAATGGTGCGCAAGACTTCCAAGAGAGGTGTGTCTTCTCTGGCATATGGGGCATAGATACTAATACTTCCCAAGGCTTGACCTAAATCCTGCATTGCAAAAATATCTTTTTCCGAAACCAAGCACAAATAAATCCCATCTTGCACCATGGGCAAGTCTTGCACCTTATAATCTTCCATCAATGAAAGGGCAAAACTGCCTTTGTCACTAGGTTTTAGATGTGGAAATTTTTTCGTTAAAAATTCTTTACTTAACATAGCGTGTTTATTGAAGTAAATCTATTAATTTTGCATTATCATTCTGCATCATCATGGCAGGATCAAAGCAATAGACAAATGTAGTTATTTATTTCAATAATGACCAAATTAAGCGTTAATATAAATAAAATTGCCACGCTCAGAAATGCGCGAGGAGAAAACAATCCCAATCTGCTAAGGGTAGCTTTGGATTGTGAGCTTTTTGGTGCTGAAGGTATAACAGTGCACCCTAGACCCGACGAAAGGCATATTCGTTACAAAGACGTGTATGATCTGCGCCCACTTTTAAAAACTGAAATGAATATTGAAGGCTATCCTACGCCCTCATTCATAGATCTTATTTTGAAAACAAAGCCCGCACAAGTAACATTGGTGCCAGATGCTCCAGATGCTATTACTTCCAATGCCGGTTGGGACATTAAGACTCATAAATCGTTTCTAACAGATCTGATAGATAGCTTTAAAGAAGCGGGGGTCAGAACTTCTCTTTTTGTTGACACCAACATTTCCAACATAGAGATGGCAGCAGATACGCATACCGACAGAATAGAGCTATATACCGAACCTTATGCCCGTCTTTATCCTAAAGACAAAGAAGCCGCCGTGAGGTCTTTTGTGCTAGCCGCAGAATTTGCAAAGTCGCTAGGAATAGGAGTAAATGCGGGGCACGATCTAAGTTTGGAAAATCTTTCCTTCCTATCCAACAATATTCCTTTCTTAGAGGAAGTCTCCATAGGACACGCCCTGATATGCGATGCCCTATATAAAGGCTTGGAACACACAATAAAATCATACAAAAGCTGTTTAAAATAAAAATATATTAAATATGAGTATACTACTTACAATTCAGGATGGAGTAGCACAGGCAATTCAAACAATGCCAGAGCTATCACAAGTTGCATCAGAGTCCCAAGAAGCCTCGCTAAACGTATTTGACCTAGCTCTAAAGGGAGGGTGGATTATGATACCAATTGCGGTATTGCTATTTGTTTCTATCGCTGTATTTATAGAGCGCGTCATGGTAATAAAGAAGGCTGCAAAAGAAGACACCTCCTTTATGAATAGGATAAAAGATTATATTCATGAAGGGAAAATAGATGCTGCACTCAATCTTTGCAAGAGCACCAATACTCCATATGCGAGAATGACTGAAAAGGGAATTTCCCGACTCGGCAGACCCATGAACGACATATTGGTAGCGGTAGAAAATGTTGGAAATATTGAAGTCGCCAAACTGGAAAAAGGATTTAGCCTAGTAGCTACAACAGCTGCAGGGGCTCCTATGTTGGGTTTCCTAGGAACTGTAACAGGCATGATAAAGGCCTTTTTTGATATGGCAAACGCTGGAAGTAATGTAGATATATCCTTGCTGTCTTCTGGAATATATGAGGCTCTGGTAACAACCGTTGCCGGTCTTATTGTTGGTATCATTGCACTATTTGCCTACAACTATCTGGTAGCTGAGCTAAATGGAGTAATCAATAAAATGGAAACCCGCTCAATGGAATTTATGGATTTATTGAACGAACCAAGCAATTAGGAAATATGGCATTAAAAAGGAAAAAGAAAATAACGGCCGAATTTAGCATGGCATCCATGACGGATATGATATTCTTGTTGCTCATATTTTTTATGATAACCTCTACGGTGGTTATTCCAAACGCAATAAAAGTTGTATTGCCACAAAGCCAGAAGCAAACAGCAGCCAAGCCTCTCACGCGATTGACCATAGATGCACAGCTCAATTATTATGTAGCTTTTGGAAAACAAAAAGAGAAACAAATAAGTTTTGAAGAAATTGCCCCATTCTTACAAGAATGCTATGCCAAGGAGCCCGAGATGTATGTTGCTCTGTATGCCGACGAAACAATACCATACAGAGAAGTGGTAAAAGCATTGGATATTGCCAATCAGAATCAATTCAAAATGGTATTAGTTACCAGACCCAACTAGAAATAGCAAGATATTGCTAGTTGACAATTCATAATTCATAATTCATAATTATTTAATTAGTGAATATAACAAAAGAAAAAATATTCGGAACCATAGGATCCTCACTTTTCTGCCTATTACTATTGCTTTTGATGCTTTTTACCTACCTTACAACGGTAGTCAGCGACGAAGAAGAGGGTATATTGGTTAGTTTTGGCAATGTGGATCTTGCCGCTGGCACTTTCGAGCCCGCCTCCGTAGGCGTAGACGAGGTGGTGAGCCCAGAGGTCATTCCTACTCCTGCACCACCTACTGTAGCTCCTACCGAAGATCCAAATTTAAGTCAAGATCTTGAGGCCTCAATACAAATTGAAGAGCAGAAAAAAAAGAGAAAGGAAGAGGCTAGACAAGAAGAAATAAAGAGAAAGGTAATAGAAGAAGAAAGAAAAACCGCCCTAGCCCTAGAAAAGAAAAAAGAAGAAGAGCGCAAGCGACAGCAGGCTATAAGCAATCAAGTAGCTGGAGCATTTGGCGCAGGCACTACCTCTGCAGCCAACAGGGGCAGCGAGAGCGAGGGAGCTGGAAGTCAGGGGAGCTCCGAAGGCACATCATCGCAAGGAGCAAACTCGGGCACTGGAGGCTATGGAGAATTTTCTTTGTCTGGACGTTCCATCGGCGCTGGAGGACTTCCACGCCCAGTATATACTGTGCAAGAAGAGGGCAGGATAGTTATTAATATAACTGTAGATTCCAAAGGAAATGTAATTGCATCGGCTATTGGAAGAGGCACTAATATCGATAATGCTAGCATGAGAACCTCGGCCCTGAATGCTGCAAAAAAAGCTAAATTCAATACTATTGCAGGAACAAATAATCAGACAGGAACAATTACATATAGGTATTTCCTAAAATAACAAGAAACTTTAAATAACAAGAAACTTATGAAACAAGTATTCATCTTTCTAATAGATGGTTTTGAAGAAATAGAAGCCATTGCAACTATCGACATTTTGCGAAGAGCAGATATAAACATTCAGTCCGTTTCACTGACTGGCAACAATCTCGTTGTGGGAGCTCATAAGGTAGGCATTACCTGCGATCTCCTATTTGAAGAAGCTGCCTACTTGCAAGCCCAGTTGCTTATTATACCTGGAGGGACAGTTAAATTTAACGAACACGAGGCTCTTAAAAAAGAACTTCTAGCGTTTTATGCCACAGGCAAAACAATTGCAGCAATATGTGCAGCTCCTGCGGTACTGGGAGGATTGGGCCTGCTGAAAGGCAAAAATGCTACCTGCTACCCCGGATTTGAGAGCTATCTCGAAGGAGCCAATTTTCAAGACCAAGCGGTAGTAGTAGATGGCAACATCATTACAGCAAAAGGTCCAGGCTTAACTATGGATTTTGCCCTAAAAATTGTTGAAGTCCTCGAAGGCAAAGCAAAGAGTAAGGCAGTTGCCGCAGATCTGCTATTGTAGTTAGCTGCATGCTACAAGATAATAATCGTACATTTACGTTTCAAAAGTACTAATTTTGTATCTTTAGGATACAAATATAATACAACTTATAATGAAGATAGAGAAGGTAAGAATAAAAAACTTCAAGGTCTACCTAGATACAGAAATTAAGGACTTGCCTAATTTCTGTGTGTTTTTGGGTGCCAATGGCTCTGGTAAATCTACCTTATTCGATGTTTTCGGCTTTTTAAGCGATGCCTTAAAAAATGACGTAAAAACAGCCCTAGGCAGAAGAGGGGGTTATAAGGAGGTTTATTCAAGAAATGGCAGTGGAGACATTATGATAGAAATCAAATTTAGGAACTCTGACATTGATGGAAAAAAACAGCCACTGATTACTTACGAACTTTCCGTTGGTCTGAATGATGCCAATATGCCAATCGTGACCAAGGAGATATTAAGCTACCGAAGAGGAAGGAACGGGCGACCGTATAAATTCCTAGAATTTTCTAAGGGCAAGGGCTCCGCAATAGTAAACGAAAGTGAATTTGAGACTAAAAAGCAAGAATTTAAGGATCAAAGAGAGGAACAAACTTTGGATAATCCCCATATCTTGGCGATAAAAGGCTTGGGTCAATTCCAGAAATTTCACGCAGTTAGCTCGTTTCGGCGATTGCTGGAGAATTGGTATATATCTAATTTTCAGATTCAAGCAGCACAAAACAGTGGAGATACCGGACTAAGCAAACACCTATCAACAACGGGCGACAATTTGGCGCAGGCCACAAAATATATCTATGAGAATCATCCTGCAGTTTTCCAAGGTATTCTGGATAAAATGAAGGAAAGGGTTCCTGGGATAGAGAAAGTTGAAGCCCAAGAAACAATAGATGGTAGAATTATTCTCCAATTTAGTGATGGCAGTTTCAAAGACCCTTTTACCTCAAGATTTGTCTCTGATGGAACTATGAAAATGTTTGCCTACTTGATATTGTTAAACGATCCAGAACCACACCCTCTTTTATGTATTGAAGAGCCTGAAAATTATTTGCACCACGACCTTCTAATGGAGCTTGCTGAAGAGTTTAGAGAATACTCCGATAGGGGAGGGCAAGTCTTTATATCCTCCCATTCGCCCGATTTCGTTAATGCCTTAGAACCTCAAGAGCTTTTCTGGTTGGAAAAGAAAAATGGCCACACATCCATAAAAAGAGCCTCCGACGACCCAATGATTATGGCTCTTTCAAAAGAAAATCAATTAGGATACCTATGGAAGCAAGGCTATTTTATTGGAAGCGGTCCTAATACGAAATGATATGGCAAGAATAGAAATATTAGTAGAAGAAAAGTCGATGAAAGAGCTACTTTGTGTGCTACTACCAACAATAGTATCTCCCAATTGGCTTATTAATCAAAACTATTTTATTAGAAGTTTCGAAGGTAAAGCCGATTTACAAAAAAATATACCCTCTAGGGTTAAAGTTCTTTGAAACTGGACAAATGAAGCTACTGGTCTTATTTTGCTGCAAGATCAGGACAGCTCTGACTGCAAGGTATTAAAACAAAAACTAATTAATCTTTGTGATAGTAATCGAGATTGTCGGATACTTGTTAGGATTGTCTGCAGAGAATTAGAATCTTGGTATATTGGAGATTTTGAAGCAATTGGGGCAGCATATCCTCAATTCGACCCATCAAAATATAAGGATAAGGCAAGATTTAAAAACCCTGAGACTTGCCATGCTTCTGCCGTATTGAAAAAAATTCTGCCAGGGTTTCAAAAAGTTGCTTCTGCAAAAAAAATAGCTCCTTTCCTTAATCCCGAAACCAATAGATCTCAAAGTTTTAAGCAAACTATCTTAGGTATTAAAAATTTCTTTGATGCTGTAGAACCTCATTTATAGTTTTACAACAATTTTCCTTATACGCTCTTACACTACCATTGTATTGCGTTGCTATTGTATTTGGCTATTCGTCGCAATTGATTAACAACTCATCCAAGAGTCTTTCACTTTTCCCCCACTTTTCCATTATAAACAAGACATATCTAATATCTACTCCGATTGTTTTTTGCACCTCGGGCTCGAATACGATATCTCCGCTCATGGCTTCCCAGTTGCCATCAAAAGCGAGTCCAATTACTCTTCCTTTGCCGTCAAACATGGGGCTACCAGAGTTGCCACCGGTGATGTCGTTGTTGGAAATAAAACAAACATTGAGGTCTCCATCTTCATTAGCATATCTTCCAAAATCTTTTTTCTTGAAAAGTTCGAGTATCTCAGGCTGCAAATGAAATTCGGAATCATCTTTTTTGTACTTCTCAAATATTCCTTTGGTGGTGGTATAATAATCATACCAAGCACCATCAAAAGGTTTGTAGGGGCTCACAGACCCATAGCTCATGCGCATACTAGAATTGGCATCTGAAGGGAGGTTTTTTTCTGGGTACATCTCTCGCAATCCAGCAAAAAAGAGCCTTTCACCTTTGAGTATGTCGTAGCTAAATAGGCCGCTTGCAATGAAACTTGCATCCAGAGATTCACGTATCGATGCTGCCAAAAGGTAGGCAGGATCATTCTTGAGTTTCTTTGCTTTTTTGGGATTGAGCAATGCCTCTTCCAATTTATCTGGATATGGCACAACAGACGTGCTAAAAACATGGGCAGCATATTTTTCCATATCCCCCTTATATTTTTTCTCTATATCTTTGAATATCTGCGGCAAAAACACCGGAGAAATTCTTTTTTGTGCCACTTGCAGCATTGCTGCTAGCACCTTTTGGTCTAGTTTGGCATCATAATTCTTGTATGCAGGAAGTATCTCTTCATTAAAAAAAGTAGCCTGCTCTTGAGCGGTATCATCAAAATTTAGAGACATGGCAGCAAAGGCGAGCCTTGTAATCTCGGTGCCTACAGTAATCGTTTCATAGAGATATGTGAGAGCTTCCTGTATTTCTGTTGATGCGGTGTAAGCCTCTTTTACAAGCGGAAGAGCTTCTCCATAGAGCTCTTGTTTTTCAGCCGATTGCGCATCCAGCCAGTCAGAAAAATCTTTTTCTAAGGACTCTTTGCGCTCCACTACCTGCATTTTTTCTATTCCTCGGTTCATCCCTATAGAATTTTTCCAATAATTGGAGCTGCGTGCATATTTTGAGGCATATTTTATTCGGGTAGCATCGTCCCTTAGCATAGCTTCTTTCCAGAGTTCTTGTTTGATGCCCCTCGCCTCTATGCGAGGCATATTGCTACTATTCACCCTTTGGCTTATTCCCCACGAAGAGAGGTAGCGGTTGGTTCTACCAGGAAATCCAATGGTCATGCAGAAATCATTTTCATTGTAGCCATTTAAAGATATGGGAGCCACATTTTTGGGTTTGTAGGGGCTATTGTCGGCACTATAATTTGCAGCCCTATTGTCGGCATTGGCATAGACCCTGAAGGCGCTAAAATCGCCAGTATGCCTGGGCCACATCCAATTGTCGGTATCCCCACCAAATTTACCCACCGATGAGGGGGGAGCAAAAACCATCCTTATATCCTTGAATACCTCATAAATGTTTATATAATATTCATTCCTATCAAAATATGAAGAGACTTCAGCAAGGATAAATTCTTGGTCTTTATTGATAGAATCTTCTATTGCGATGCTCATGTCTGTAATGACTTTAAGTCGCTCGTATTCATCACTAATGGAGTCTACGGCTGCCATTATTTGCGGAGTAATATTCTCTGTTTTAATCAAATATCGAATAATCATATTGGGTATGGCTATTTCGTCGGTAAAATTTGCAGCAACAAATCCATCTTTCAAGTAGTCATGCTCCAATGAACTTTGGGATTGAATGGCATCAAAACCACAGTGGTGGTTGGTAAAAATCAAACCCTTATTGGACACACTTACACCGGTGCAGCCTCCATCAAAATGAACAATAGCATCTTTGAGAGAACTTTCTTGGGAGCTGGAGAGCTCGTCGGGCGAAAGGCTAAATCCCAGTTTGCGCATGGCATCCCAATTGTCAGCTTTCAAGTTGTTGAGCATCCACATGCCTTCATCGGCACTTGCTGAGAGGGTGGAAAGTAAAAAAAAGAGGAATAGGGGTAATTTTTTTAGATGAGCCATACTTAATATATCCTTAATTTTAATTTATGAAAGTCACTAAGACTATCAATTCTTTTGCACAAAAGTAGTCCTAATAAGTCAAAATTCCCAATGTTTTGCCAAAATTCCCTATAGAGCCGCCAGCCCATCCCCTAGACTGCCTGAGACATGGAGGCTTTTGTAATCAAAAACAATACATATGGTAGGCTATAGACTCAGGCAAAAGTTGGATTTAGGCAAGGAGGTCGATTGAGCTCATTTCTTACAAGGTTTGATCGATAGAGCCTGAAATGATAAGTCTTGGAGTCTTGTTTCTTTTATTAATTATTTTTTGTAACTTTGTAAGATGGCAGGCAGCAATTGGGCATAGACCTTTTGCTAATAATTTTAATATTTTATTTTCAATGCGATGATAACAAAGCAAATACCATACGGCATCAGCGACTACGAGCGAGTGATCAAGGAAAGCTACTACTATGTAGATAAGACCATGTATATAGAGAAGATAGAGCAATCGCCCAGTTTCCTCTTTCTCATTCGCCCCCGTCGTTTTGGCAAGAGCCTACTTCTTTCGATGCTGTCGGCTTACTACGACATCAATTATGCAGATCGCTTTGAGGAGCTCTTTGGCAATCAATATATTTTCAATCAGCCCACCAAAGACAGGGGTAAATATCTTATTCTAAGTTTCAATTTCTCATTGATAGATGCAGACCCTAAATTGGTGAAAGCCTCGTTTGAAGGGCATTGCAAAGAGCGGTGTGATGATTTTGTTAGTAATTATGAGTATCTATTCCCTCCCAATTTTAAGGTAGAATATCAAAGTCGACTTAGCACAGATCTACGACTTCAATACCTTGCAAGATTGGCATCGGAACACAACTTAGCCATCTATATCCTTATTGACGAATACGATAAGTTTACCAGTACCATACTAGCCTCTCATGGCAAGAAACTATACAACGACATGACCCATGGTGCAGGGTTTTATCGCTCCTTTTTTTCTGTACTAAAAGGCATGACGACTGGCAATGCTGCTGCCGTGCAGCGAATGTTTATAACTGGAGTTTCGCCCCTGACGATGGACGACCTCACCAGTGGATTCAATATAGGAAGCAATGTGACATTAAAACCTCAATTCAACGACATTATAGGCTTTAGCGAACAGGAATTGCGAACCATGCTCGGCTATTTCAAGGCACAGGAAAAGATACCACATACAGTAGAAGAAATTATTGATACCATACGGCCTTGGTACAACAACTATTGTTTTGCCGAAGAGTGCATAGGCAACAATATGTACAACTCAGATATGGTATTATATTATTTGGATGCTTATTTCGACAAAGGCGAAATAGTGCTGCAAGAAATGATAGACCACAACATCAAAACCGACTACAACCAGCTCAACAGGCTGGTTAAGCTAGATGCCGCCTTGGGCAAGAACTTCTCCGTCATTCAGGAACTTGCAGAAACTGGGCAGACCATAACGGCAATAAAGAGAGCCTTCTCTGCCGAAGAGCTTGCCAATACGTCCAACTTCAAATCGCTACTTTTTTATTTTGGACTGCTCAGCATTGCCGGCACCTTTAGGGGTAAGTCGGTTTTGCGCGTCCCCAATCTGGTAGTCCGCGATCAGCTGTTTCATTATTTGATAGAAGGCTACAAAGACCGCTTCAACAAATCTATAGACATAGATGAGATCGAAGAGGCGATGGAAGACATGGCATATCAAGGAGGGTGGAAGCCAGCATTTGAGCTCTTTGGCAAGCGTCTTGGCGATGCCAGTGTTGTCAGGGAGTTTATAGAAGGCGAGGCCCACGTAAAGGGCTTTATGCTTGCACACATGAGCCAGACAAATCACTACATCATATATCCAGAATATGAGATGGCAAAGGGCTATGCCGATTTTTATTTTCAGCCCAATATATACCTGCATCCGGATATGCTTTACAGCTATATCGTGGAAATAAAATATCTCAAAAGGGATGCCAAGGATATAGATATTGCCAATATGCGTAGTGAAGCCAGCGAGCAGCTACGCCGATATGCTGCCGACCCCAAGGTGGCGGCATCATTAGGCAGCACCCAACTGAGATTGGTAGGCGTGATAATGAAGGGATGGGAGGTGATAGATAGCTTTGAGCTGCCGCCTTTCAAAGAATAGGTTTAGATTTTTTGCTAAAATAAGCACCCAATTTTACATCTCTTTTCAGAGCTATAGCTACATAAATAAGAAAGAGGCAGGAGCCTAAGGCAAGGCGGGCAAAAACATTGTCCAGATTGATACATACAAATGCGTAGTATAGTGCAAGGCTTAGTCCAAAATACAGCCCAATGGTTTTGAGGTCATAGGCTACAGGAAATTTTTTCTGCCCCACAAAATAAGAGATTGTCATGATGAGGAAGTTGCCAATAAAAGAAGCCCAAGCACAGGCCATAAATCCATATATGGGAATGAATATAATATTGATGGCTACAATAAGAAGGCATCCGATGATAGAGAAAATAGCTCCCCAATGTGTTTTATCTGTAAGTTTATACCAAAGTGATAGGTTGAAATATATGCCAAAAAACAACTCTCCCATCATTACGATAGGCACTACAGGGAGTCCGTCATAATAACTTGGTGCCACAAAATACTTGATGATGTCCATATAAAACATTACTCCTAAAAATATAGCAAGACCAAAGATAATAAAATATTTCATTGCATCGGCATAAGCTTTCTTATCGTCTTTATCCTTATTTTTCCCGAAAATAAAGGGCTCGTAAGCATACCTAAAAGCCTGGGTAAACATCACCATCACAACGGCTATTTTGAAACAGGCCGAATAAATGCCTAATTGCACAAATGCCTCATCCTGATCGGGATATACACGGGGAAAAATAATCTTGTCGGCCGTTTGGTTCAACATTCCCGCAATGCCAAGGATAAGCAGGGGCAGGGAATACTTTAGCATCTTATTCAGTAGTTTTCTGTCGAATCTGTATTTGAAACCCGTCAATTCGGGTATAAGGAAGCAGCTTTGTATAAGGGTAGCAATAAGATTTGCGATAAGCACATAAGCAACTTCCTGATTGGGCGAGTAGAACCAATTTACTAGCGAGGGATTTGTTTCCAGCAACTTGGGGCATAGCAGTAAAAAGAAAAGGTTGAGAAGTATGTAAAGGGCAATAAATAATAATTTGAGGGAGGCAAATTTGAGGGGCCTCTTTTTGTGGCGTAGATAAGCAAAAGGAATACAGGCGAAGGCATCTATGCTTAAGACTATTATTATCAGCAATATGTAGTTTTGGGGTATGCGTGGGTCGATGACAATTGCCAGCGGTTTTAGAAAAATAAGTGCTAAAACCAGAAATATCAAGACTACAGTACCCACAGCAATTAGGGTGGTTGAATAAACCAAATTGTCGTCATATTCGTTTTTATTGTCACCATCTTTTTTGTTGGCAAAACGAAACAGGCCTGTCTCCATTCCAAAGGTAAGAACGACTATCATTAGGGCAGCAAAAGCATAGAGATTGGTCATGATGCCAAATTCTCCCTGCGAATGGAAGGTATAGGCATAAAGGGCAGTGAGCAGCCAGTTAAGCGTTTTGCCAACAATGCTACTTCCGCCATAAATAGCAGCATCTTTGGCCAAAGATTTCATTCCAGACATAAAATTAATTACGAATTATTAATTACGAATTATTTTTTTTTGGGCATAAATTATTCAAAAAAGGTATCCTTGTTGTACATCTCTTATGCGTCCTAAATGCTTGTAAGCAAGATCAGTGACCTCTCTTCCTCGGGGAGTTCTTTTCATAAATCCCTCTTTTATGAGGAAGGGTTCGTATACCTCTTCTATTGTGCCAGCATCTTCGCCCAAAGCGGTGGCAATGGTAGTGATGCCAACAGGGCCCCCTTGAAACTTGTCGATAATGGTGCACAATATCTTGTTGTCTATTTCATCGAGTCCATATTTATCAATATTGAGGGCTTCGAGGGCAAAACAAGCAATATCAGTATCAATTTTGCCCGTTCCTTTTACCTGCGCAAAGTCTCTGACTCGTCGGAGCAAGGCATTGCAAATACGGGGAGTTCCACGACTTCGCGAGGCAATTTCTTTGGCAGCGGTGAGGCTGCAAGGAATATTTAATATTGCAGCAGAGCGTTCCACAATGCGCTGAAGGGTTTTTACGTCGTAATATTCTAGGTGTAGGTTGATGCCAAAACGTGCACGCAAGGGCGCTGTGAGGAGTCCGCTGCGGGTGGTTGCTCCTATCAGCGTGAACGGTTCTATTTCTATCTGTATAGATCTTGCACTGGGCCCCTTGTCTATCATGATATCTATGCGATAATCCTCCATAGCGGAATAAAGGTACTCTTCTACAACAGGGCTAAGTCTATGAATTTCGTCAATAAAAAGGACATCGTTTTTTTCTAGCGAGGTCAATACTCCTGCCAAATCACCGGGCTTGTCGAGTACGGGGCCGGAGGTAATTTTGAAACCTGCTCCCAGCTCGTTGGCAATGATATTTGATAGGGTAGTCTTCCCCAATCCAGGAGGCCCATGAAGTAGCACATGATCCAATGCTTCTTGGCGCATAGCAGCAGCGGCAACAAAAATTTTAAGGTTTTCCACCACTTTTTCTTGTCCACTAAAACTCATAAAACTTAGGGGTCTCAGTGCATTTTCGTACTCCTGCTCTTTGGGTATAAGCTCCCCTTCCTGCCTTATATCGAAATTGTCATCCATTATATTTTAGTTCCATAAGCCAAATCGCCAGCATCACCGAGTCCGGGTACGATATAGGCCTTATCATCTAATTCGGGGTCAATTGCCGCCGTCCAAATACTTGTTTTTCCTTTGGGAAATACTCCTTTGATGGCTTCTAAGCCCTGCTTGCTGGCTATTGCTGCGGCAACATGCACGTGTGCGGGCTCTCCTCTTTTTAGCAGTGCTCGATAAGCCAATTCGAGTGATCCTCCTGTTGCCAGCATGGGGTCGATGATGATCAATGTTTTGCCCTCAATGCAAGGAGACGATAGATATTCAACAATAATTTCAAAATGCGTATGATCGGCATTGTATTGGCGTGAGGCGGAAACGAAGGCATTTTCGGCCTTATCGAAAAATTGCAAGAATCCTTGGTGCAGGGGGAGTCCTGCGCGCAATATGGGAGCTAGCACAATTTTTTCCTCGCAAATGGGGCTGTCAATATATCCTAAGGGAGTTTGTATGGTTTGTTTTTTGTACGATAGTGTCTTACTTATTTCGTAAGAAAGGATTTCCCCTATTCGTTCTACATTTTTGCGAAAGCGCATGCTGTCTTTATGTATATTTACGTCGCGGAGTTCGGCTACAAAATGATTGAGAATACTGTTTGTTTCGGAGAGATTGTTTACTGTCATCAATGAATTAATTACGAATTACGAATTGTCAATTGTTTTTTGAACAAGCAAAATTAAGAATAAAAAATGGAATGGGCAAAGTATCTAAACATAAAAAGATATATTTCTAGTTTTATAAGCGCCCTCTAATGCTTGTAAATATTTGATGACTCTTGGAAGTTGTATACCACACATATAGAGTCTGAATATACAGGGTCTTAATAACTCACTGGATAAGGAGCTATGTTAAATAATAATATTAACTTTGCACTAATAAGTTTATTAATAAATAACAATGATGAAACTTAATGTTTATTTCACGATGATATTTACTATTACCTATGGATATTGTGTGGCTAAGTATGAGTCAAATCAAAAAAATGCTTAGGATGAAAGAATTTATTAGCGACATTTCTACGAAAAAATTTTCACTTGCCGACAAAGTAGTAGGGGAGTCTATTCGTCCTACACTCCTGAACTTTATTCAAAAAGAATATCCAGACTTTTGTTTGAGTAAATCTTTGTCCGTCAGCGAATTAAACTTCTTTAGAGGCAAGTACGTTTCCAATTATCTTATTCAGGAAATTGGAGAATTGGGCGAGCTGGAAAATACTGTTTTGACATCTCTGGAAAACCAGTCTACAATTACCAATAAAGTAACTGAGTTGGACGTAGTCAAACCCTCTTTTGGGCAAGCTTTGGCTGACAAGGTTGCTTCTTTTGGAGGGAGCTGGAGATTTATCGTCATTTTTGTGACTTTTATGGCTTTTTGGATTCTGCTCAATATATTATTTCTAGTCGACAAGGGTTTTGATCCTTATCCTTTTATTTTGCTAAACCTCATACTCTCGTGTTTGGCTGCTCTACAAGCTCCCGTAATTATGATGAGCCAAAACCGACAAGAAGAGATAGACAGGGAACGAGAAAGGAAGGATTATATGATCAATCTAAAATCAGAATTGGAATTGCGAATGCTACATGAAAAAATTGACCATCTGATGCTGAACCAACAGCAAGAGCTTATTGATTTACAAAAAGCTCAGTCAGAAGCAACTAATAAAATTTGGACTCTGCTCGAACGAACAAGCAAATAGGTGGGTGTTTGAAACAAAAAAATATTTGCTTACTTATTGGCAATTTTTTTTCGCAAATCAAATAAAAACGTATAAATTTGCAGAGTTCAGAATTGCAAAATAAAATTACGAGTTAAAATAAAAAATGACAAATCAAATTCCTGTTTTCTTTGAGAAAGACGAGTTTCTGATCAATCAGAAGGTGAATTTCTTAAAATTTGAGTGTGAGTATAAAATATTTGATCTTGAAGGAGTACAAGTAGGTATTGTAAGGCAAAAAATGAGTGTGTCAAAAAAAATTTTGACTCTCTTTATTGGGAAAGCTATGCTCCCCTTCTTCATGGAAATAATCGATATGGAGGGAAAAACGCTGGCTTCCATTTCCAGACCTTGGGCTTGGTGGATAGCCAAAGTTTCTGTAAGAGATGGTGATGGTAATCTTATAGGACATATCAAGCATGTATGGAAATTTTTGAAGCCAACGTTCAAGATATTTGATAGCCAGTGGCAAGATATAGGTGAAATAAGTGGGGACTGGAAGGCGTGGAATTTCAAGATAAGCGCAACTGATGGTTCTAATATTGGTAATATAACAAAGAAATGGGCTGGGGTAATGAAAGAGGTGTTTACTTCTGCCGACAACTATAGGGTGTCTATAAATCCAGAATATGCCGAAGATACCAATAAGATTGTTCTTGTTTCGGCAGCCATCACCATTGATATGGTGCTCAAAGAAAGCAAATAGATTGGCTATATTGCTAGGGCTTGGTACAGGATATTAAGACCTTTCTGCCATCTGCCAATATGGTAGCAAACAAATAGATATTTCCCCCTTCTTTGATGGATAGTTTTTTCCTTAATTCATCGACAGAAGCGGGAAAATTTCGTACGCTAAGGTTGGCTTTTGCTATTCCTCGCATATGTTCTCGCAAGTCTGTTTTGTTAAAAGAAGAATGCGACTCTATCACAAATTTTCTGCCAGGAAAATTGCATACAAATTTTTCACTTGTATACAGGTGACTGTCTACATGCAACTTCTTGAGCCCATAAATGCTTGCCAAGCTTTTAAATGCACCAGCCTTGAGTATTGAGGCATTGGGCTCGTACAAATATTTCTGCAAGTGGGCAGTGTATTCAATTTGGAGTCCTTTTTCTTGCGACTTAAAGAAGCTAAAAATATCGCTGGGAGCATTTTTGTGCAAGTCTACACAAAAAATCTGAGGCTCAAGGCCTCCTTTGTCCTTGTGCTCCTGCCGATCTTCTTCTAAAAGGAATAAAAGCTCTTTGCATTCATTCTCTAGGCTCACTACATGTATTTGGCTTGTATTGCTAAGGGTTTCCAATGCCAAGGATATGTCCAGCATGGGAGATAATTTCACCAAAATATTTTTTGATTTTTCTCTTAATTTATCAATTATCACGCAGAGGTTTGGTTCACAGTCTGAAAGTGCATATACTTTCTTTCCTGCCGACGATCGGCGCGCAGGGTCAATATAGATACAATCGACTTGGCGACTCATAGAATTTAAAAAATCTATGGCATCCTCATTGACCACTCTTATAGGCTTAGAGCTTAGGAGCGAGAAATTATTTTCGGCTATCTGGCACAAGTTTTCCTGCCTTTCTACATAGGTGGCAGACACAAAATTATTTGATAAGGAGAGGCAATCAACACCCAAACCACCGGTAAGATCTACCATATCGTGCCCACAGACTAGGCTTGATTTGTAATTTGCAGTCTGTGCTGATGATGATTGCTCCAAGGAAATTTGCTCAGGAAAAATCACCTCTAAATTTGCACACCAGTAGGGCAATTTTTCGGCCATCGCCTTGCGCGCATGTATCTGCGACAATGCAAGGCGAATATCTACACCTCCTGCTTTTTGAGCATACTTATATGCCAGTAGATGAGTATCTTCGCCTTGATGATCAAGGATGAATTTTTTAGTTTCTTCCGATAATTTCACTTCTATAATTTCACTTAATCTCTACCTCGTCTATCGTTGTGATGTCTGAGCCTTTCACCTCTTTTTTGTCTCCCTCAGCTTTTTCAGTTTCTTCAGTTTCTTTATATTTATAAGTAACCTTATAATCTTTGTATACTGTGTCACTCTCTCTGAACTTGATAATAAAATTAACAGAATCTACCCCTTCTTTTCTAAAAGGTTTCAAGTCAAAACATGCTGTAGAATTTGCTTTGCTATTGGCTGGCTGCTTGTAAGCATTGTGGCGAAATTCTAAATGTATCTTTCCATCAGTAGGCTTCTCAGCATCGGTGGTATTATCTACTAAGTTTATAAAATGGGGTCTATCTCCATAAGCATAAAGGAAAGAAAAATTTACATTCAGAAAATCTCCTCCACTCCACATATCGGAGACTTCTACCTTATCACTACCTATGCTATCGGCGTTTGCAGCAGTTAGTTCGACGACCTGCTTAGTCAATATTTCTCTTACCCCATTGAGTCTTATGGAATGGTCATAAGTGCCTGTTTCATCTCCCAAGATAGTGAAGTTAATAATTGCTCGCTCGCTCTTTGGCTTATAATATCCATTTGTAGCTGCTACAAACAATTTTGTGCCATCGTCCAAACGGAAGTGGTATCTATTGCCATCCTCTTCTACCACGCTTGCCCTTGCCTGCCAATATTTGTCTAAAGAATATCCATCATCATCACTGCACGAACTAAAATAGATAAGAGAGCAAAGCCCAAATACCAACATCAAAAATAAACTCGACTTTTTCATTGTAAAAAAAATTAATTGTTAAAACATCTCTAAAATCCTTGTTTTATGAAATTGTTTTCTAAACAAAGATTCAAATTCAAAACGCAGAATGCATAAAAACGTTGCACAAGAATCGTAAAATTATAAATAATTAAGAGTATCTATATGCTCTGCCTCTATTTCTTGCCTAAGAAACAAGGATGCCATTGCCGAAAATTTCGATGCAGAGCCCGTTGTAAGGTAGGTGCAGCTGCCTTGCTCAGAACAGTTGTAGGCTATTTCGGGGTGTCTTTGCAAATAATTTTTAAGACTTTCTGCCACATAGCTTCCCTGCGACATGAGTCTTACTTGAGGGGCTGTAAATTTTAATATATTGTGTATCAAGAGAGGATAGTGAGTGCAGGCCAAGATTATTGTATCTATCAGTGGGTCTTTGTTCATTATGTTATGTACATGTTGTTGCACAAAATAATCGGCTCCAATATTATTGATTTCGTTGTTTTCGACCAAGGGCACCCACATGGGGCAGGCTTCCGCACTTACGATGAGTTCGGGAAAAAATTTACTTATCTCCAACTCATAAGAGCCCGAGAGAATGGTGCCTTCGGTACCAAAGATGCCAACATGCCCCGACTCACTGATGCTCCCCAAGGCTTCTACGGTAGGACGAATAACGCCCAACACCCGCTTGTGTGCACCCATATGTGGTAAATCTCTTTGCTGAATGCTGCGCAGAGCCTTGGCAGAGGCGGTGTTGCAAGCCAAAACAACCAAGTGGCAGCCCATATCAAACAGGGCACGCACCGACTCTAGGGTAAAGGCGTATACCAATTCAAAAGAGCGCGAGCCATAAGGCGATCTCGCATTGTCGCCCAGATAGAGATAATCATATTGGGGAAGAGTTTCGCGTATTTTTTCTAAAACGCTCAATCCTCCATATCCAGAATCAAAAATGCCGATGGGAGCTTTCATAAAAAAGATGTAAAACAAAGAAAGGCAAACAATACTGCTGCCTTTCTTAATATTATGAAAAATAGTTTTTTATAGTTTTCCTTAGGTTTTATGCAAAACCTAAGGATCTACAGGATTTATTTTAATCCCAATTTGGCCTTTACAAAAGGAGTAGCATCGATAGCCTTGGGCGATATATATAAGAATGCGCCAGCCTCCATCATGTGAGTAAAACCTTGCTCGTCACCTACAGCCTTTATTGCATTTTGAATTTTTTGTACTATAGGGGCATTGAGCTCTTGGGTTTTTGTTTTAATATCTTGATCGGCACTTTCATAAAAAGTTTGAATGCGCTCTCTCAGGTCATTCACTTCTTGCATTCTTCTAACCTTGATACTCTGGGTCAAAGAATCTTGCTGCTGATAAAATTCCGTAGATTTCTTCCTATACTCCTCTTCCATTGTTTCCAATTCGGTGCGAATAGACTGGTTCATATTGGCTATTTCAGTTTCTGCAGTTCCCGTTTCTGGCATAGCATTAAATATTTCCATGGAGTTGACATGGGCCAACTTTAGGTGATTGTCTTGTGCAAAGCCAGCCATAGGAAGGGCTAAAAAAGCAAGGATTACGATTTTCTTGAACATAATTATATAATTTTAAATTGTTTTTTTTTGTTTTTAAAATCTAATTGCACTAAAAAGCGCACAAATTTAAGCAATTATTTTGAATAACCTAATTTTGCCAGCACTTCATTGCTCACATCTATCTTTGGCGACGCAAAAATAATACTCATTGCCGAGCCCCTATCTACAATTACGTGGTAGCCTTTTTCTTCGGATAGCTGTTTTACAGCATTGTATATCTCGTCTTGAATGGGCTTAACGAGGCTTTCTCTTTTCTTAAAGAGTTCGCCCTCTCCGCCAAAATACTTGCGCTTTAGTTCTTGTGCCGACTTCTCTTTTTCAACAATTTCTGTTTCCTTCTTTACCTTCATCTCTGGCGACAAGAAAACTATGTCGGCCTGATATGATTTGTACAAGTTTTGTGCTGTTTGTTGTGCTGCTTCTACCTCTCCCTGCCATTTTTTTGAAATGGTATTGAGCTGTTCGTTTGCCATTTCATAGGCGGGAATATTTTCCAAAATATATTCCATATCTATAAGTGCAAATTTTTGAGCCTGCGCTCCTAGCGAAAATATTGCTACAAACGCAAATAATAACATTTTTTTCATGACTTTTAAATTAATTGTTTTAGAACTCTTGACCTAGTATAAAGTGAAATTGCGATCCTGAGACACGTGTTTCTGGTCTGTCGTTTGCCTTGTCAAAACCATAGGCCCAGTCTATACCCATCATTCCTATCATAGGAAGGAATATGCGTACTCCCGCTCCTGCCGATCGCTTGAGGCTGAAAGGATTGAATGAGGTGATATTTTTCCAAGAATTGCCGGCCTCAGCAAATACCAATCCATAGATGGTAGATGTAGGTTCCAGAAGAAAGGGGTAGCGCAGCTCCATTGCCAAGCGCGAATAGGCATGGCCCTCATCGCCAGAGCCCATGTTGAGGCTTCCGTTTTCGTATCCACGTAGCCCAATAGTTTCGGTAGCATAGGTGCTCGAATAGCCTGTCATTCCATCACCTCCCATGCGGAAGGTCTCGAAAGGAGAGCGCTTGTTGCTATTGTACGACCCTACAAAGCCATATTCTATTCTACTCATCAATACGGGTGTGCGTTTTACTGTTTCGGGGTTTGCTAGGGGAAGGAATACCTTGCCCTTGAATTTCCATTTGTGGTATTCTACCCACTTATGCTTTTCTCCATCATAATCGCCCATGGCGGCATAATTTACATTGTCCCACAAGGAATATGGGGGAGTGAGGCTCAGTGAGGCCGAAAACTGTGAGCCACTACGGGTGTAGGTGGGGTTGTCTATAGAGTTGCGCTGCAGGGTGAGGTTGAAACTTATATTATTGCAATCGCCATTATTGATAATAAAATAGGGCCATTCCTTGAGCATATAGCGCTGGTAGGAGAGTTCCCCAGAGAGTTGAAAATAATCGTCGGGCCAGGTAAGGCGCTTGCCATAACCTACCGAGAGGCCAAGTATTTTCATAGATTGATCGGGATTGTAGGTAACGGCAAACTGATCCATTCCGCCACCCATTCCACCGCCCATTCCGCCGCCCATTCCACCATAGTTGTTGTAGCTTCCAAATCCTCGAGAGTCAATATTGGACTGCACCATATAGTATGCTCCTACCGAGAGGGAGTTTGGTCTTTTCCCTCCGAACCAAGGATCCATAAAGGAGACGCTGTATGATTGATAATACTTACCATTGGTTTGCCCGCTAAGAGTGAGTGTTTGTCCATCGCCCTGCGGTATTATACCCTTGTAAGTTCCTGGATTCACCAAATTGCGCAGCGAGAAGTTGGTAAATTTAAGACTTAGCCTACCAATAACTCCCGTTTGTCCCCATCCAGCAGAAAACTCCACCTGGTCGTTGGCTTTGGACACCAAGTTGTAGGCAATGTCTACGGTTCCAGTTTCGGGGTCTGGCTGCACATCGGGGTTGAGATTTTCGGGGTCGAAATGTCCAATTTGTGCCAGCTCGCGTAGGGAACGCATCAGGGCATCCTTACTAAATAGCTGCCCCGGCTTGGTGCGCAGTTCGCGGCGAATGATGTCTTCGTAGAGCCTGTCATTGCCATTGATAACAATCTTATTGATTGTAGCCTGAGGGCCTTCGCCCACCCTGATTTCTATTTCTACAGAATCGTTTTCTACATTTATCTCTACAGGATCCATGCGCGAAAATATGTATCCATTATTGTAATATACATTGGCTACAGCATCATCGTCGGCACTGAGGCGCTGGTTTAGTTTCTTTTGATTGTACACATCGCCCGCCTTCATGTTGAGTATCATCTCTAGCCTATCGGTAGGATAGAGGGTGTTGCCCACCCATTTAATATTTTTTATATAATATTTCTCTCCCTCATCGATTTTTATGTAGATATCTACTCTCTTGTCATCAATTTTTGCAACGCTATCGTAGAGAATGCTAACATCGCGGTATCCCATTTCGTTGTATTTGAGGATGATATTTTCCAAGTCATTTTCGTATTCCGCGTTAACGAATTTTTTTGTGCTAAACAGTTTTTTGAGGCTCAGCAGGAAGTTGTTTTGGAAGTCGGAGGCCTCATTAGTTTTTTTCATTGACTTTTTGAGGTCGTCATCGCTAAGGTGACTGTTGCCGTCGAAATATATCTTATGGATTTTTGTTTTCTCATTTTTGTCAATCTCTACTTCGAGAAAAACCTTTCCCTCGTTTGCGAGATCATCTTTTTGCTGAATATCTATGCCCACATTGCTAAAGCCTTTTTCTTCAAAATATCTTGTAATCACTGTCTTGGCACGGCTAATAAGGTTTGGAGTCACCTGACTGCCTTTTGCCATTCCTATCTTGCCTTCAATATCTTCGCGCTCTCCTTTTTTTACGCCCTTAATATTTATTTCTGAAATGATGGGTCTTTGTTTCAGTGCAATTTCCAGCCACACCTTGTCGTCGCTCATACGGGTGGCCAATATCTTAACATCAGAAAATAGACCATGTTTCCAAAATCTTTTTATAGCATCTGTTATCTCCGTTCCGGGAATATCAACCTTGTCGCCTACCGAAAGACCCGAAAATCCTATGAGCACAAAATCTTCATAATTGCTGGCTCCAGTGACCTTTATTTCGGCTATCTCATATTTTTTGTGATTGAAGGTGTATGTAATCTCCGGCACTATTCCTTGCTCTGTGCTATCAGAAACGCTTTGCTCCCCCTCGCTCTCTTGGGCAAAGACAATATTAGCCAATAAAACCATTAAGCAAAGAATTAAGTTTTTTTTGTACATATTATTTTTTAGTGTTACTTTCTATTTTTACCTCTGTTTGTAGCTGCTCTCCTGTTTTTCCAAACCGTCTTTCTCGCATTTGATAGTCTAAAATGGCTTGATATAAATTTTCTTCTCTAAATACGGGCCAGTATATTTCTGTGAAATAAAGCTCAGAATAAGACAGCTGCCAGGTCAGGAAATTGCTTATTCGGCATTCTCCACCAGTTCTTATAAGGAGATCGGGGTCGGGAATACCATTTGTCGTAAGATAAGAATCTATGAGCTTCTCGTCAATATCTGCGGCACTGTACTCTCCTAAAGACACTTGCTGCGTTATTTTTTTTACGGCCTCCACTATTTCCCAGCGCGAAGAGTAGCTAAGTGCCAAAACTAGGGAAATACCTGTGTTGTTTTTCGTTTGCTCCATACATGCTGTGAGGTTGTTTTTGGTATTGGCAGGCAATCTATCTATGTCGCCAATGGCCAACAGCCTCACTCCCTGCTTCATAAGGTCTTCCGTTTCTTGTTTTATGGCCATTACCATAAGATCCATCAAGGCTTCGACCTCTTCTTGAGGACGCTTCCAGTTTTCGGTAGAAAAAGTATAGAGCGTAAGATATTCTATGCCCAATGCTCCCGCGGCTTCCACTATTTTGCGTACGGATACAACGCCCTCCTGATGGCCAAAGAACCTATCTTTGCCATTTTGTTTTGCCCAACGCCCATTGCCATCCATAATTATAGCAATATGGGAGGGCAACTTTGAGAGGTCTATTTTTTCTTTCAACGACATTGACATAACATTATATTTCCTAGGCCTTCAAAGCCTAGCTATTTTCTACATTTATTATTCTATATTTGTGCATTTCCTGTTGTTGGGACCAAAATCCCAAGTGAGGCTAAACATAAAAATAGAATACCAATCATTGTTCTTAAGCGATGAACCCCCCAAGCCATAGGGATCATTTAAGTTGAAACCATCCTTGTTGGGAGCATCAAAACCATCGCCAAAGAGCTTCCTAAACGAATATTCTGCTCCAAGATTGATCCTGTTCTTGAGTTTGTATTTCATTCCCACGCCCAAGGGAAAATTCAATCCCGCAAACGTTTGGTTTTCTCCCGGCGCAATGGTAAATCCCAATCCTGCAAGCAGATATGGTGATAATCTACTGGTTTGCAGGTAGGCAAATTTATCGGAGTAGGGCAAGAAATTAAATTCCATTTGGCCGCCCAGCTCATAAAAATTTCTGTCGAATTGCGACTGTCCATTCTCGGGAAACACATTGTCCATGCCCTGAGTAGACCCGCCAACCTTGCCAAACAATAGATTGCCTTTTATGGCCCATCTAAAATTTGAATTTTTCCGGAAAATGAGGCCTCCCGCTGGATGCCATCCTTTGAAAAAAGAGTTGTTGTTGGCATCGCCCATATACATAGACATGCCTGCCATACCTCCTATTTCATATTTATATTCTTGCGAAAACATTTTTTTGCAAGATAATATTCCTATCAATTGAACCAAGAGAAAGAATTGGATGTAGTAGAGCTTTGTTGCTGACTTCATAAATAAAATTTATTCTAATTTAGTTTTAGAACTCTTCGTATTTATGAAAACGAAAAAAATTCAGCTAAAGTATATACCATATAAACTATTCATTCTGCTATAAAAAAACTTACTTAAATGAAAGTCTATTCAGTCGAGACTTCCAAATATCGCCCACAGGATTTTCATTGACTCCACCAAAAGTATAAATAAAATTGTCTTTGTCAACGACTACCGAGGCATTGCGCCTGCCAATAAATTCAGAGGTGTAAAATATCTTTTGAGCAGCCAATTGCCAGGTGATACCTCCATCCAATGATTGGTAGGTCTTCTTATTATACGATCCTCCATGCAACTGTCCGTTCATGGCATAAAGCATATTGTTGTATAAAAAAACATTTGAGCCCTTGAGTAGAGGCAAGGACATGCTGTCAACAGCGTCGTGGCTCAATTCTGCCCACGAAAGCCCGGCATCGCTGGTAGACCAAACGGTTTGTAGATCCTGCTTTTCATTGGATATTCCGCCAACTAGGGTAAGTCTTTCTCTAAGCACAGATTTTTGAGAGATGGAAGAAAATCCCAAAATTGGGAAGTTGTCGGGAACAATATGATTGTCGGTATCCCAGTCCTTTACGTTGGTGGTAGAGGCAAACATCAACTTACCAGACTTGCGGATTATGCACAGTAAGCGGTCACTTTTATTTACAAAATCATTCTTTGCTATTCCCAATACTGCCATTACAGGGTGATTGAGGTTCATTTCATACCATACCATACCATCGAGGGAAACATAAAAACGTCCTTCGGGAGTGTTGCAAAAAAATGTTTCCTTAAATACTTGAATACTTTTTATATTTACATTAATGGAGTCGGGGAGGGTTCCGATCAAACTCTTTTCCCATTGTAGGGCATCGGTCGAAGTATATAAAAATACTCCTTCGGGCGTTTGGGCATAGCAATAAAGCAAATTATTGTAGGAAAATACATTCGTCTCTTTGTAGTTGAGACATTCTAAGTCTGATGCCAAAAGATAATGACTCATAGAGTCGGGGTCTGTCTGATGTACATTGATATGTACTGTATAGTTTTTTGTTGTTGCATAATCGTAGGCATATGAACGAAGCTTCAGGGGCTTGGTGATGTCTACCGAATCTGTGCCTATATATGCCGAATCGCCATCGGCAGCATTGCTTATGTTCATTACCCCTAGGGAGGCTGTAAGGCTAACGATTACCTTTTCGGGCAAGATTGTTCCATATCTGATGGAGTCCTTATTGAAAATAAGGCCATTTATCTGGTCTATATAAAATACCGTGCTATCCAGTACTTTTACAGAATCATTCTTTATAGAGAATGAAAATATTTGTGCATCGGTATGCTCTATGCCTTCTGCTATACTTTCGCTATTCAGACAGGAGGTGCAAAGCAGTACCAGAAGTATGAATGCAGCGATTATAGGATTCTTTAAATTCATCTACGCAATAATTATGGATAAAGATTCTTTTTGAAATGCAAAAGTAGGAAGATTTTTCACTTTATCTGCTATATTAACTAATAATTATATTTTTTTAGGGTATTATACCTATTCTTGTATATGTCAAACGCCGCCTTTCCTCTTGTATCCGACATGATTCTCTTGCCTCTAATGCAGGGAGCAAGGATTCCATCTTCCAAGCAAATGGGAGAAATTTCTATATTCGCCTCATCCCATAAATCGGCATTAATAAAGCTATTTAGAAGCTTTGACCCACCCTCCACGATCAAAGAGAGTATTTTTTTTTGATATATTGTTTCTAATACTTGCTCCAAAACATTAGTTTCAGAATCCAATAATACATAGGGTGCCGACTTCATATTTTTATTCTCGGTGAATATCAATGTATTATCTTTCGTGCTTCGCAATTTGTGCTTGCGAGGAATTTCTCCCTGCCTATCAATAGCAATGCGCAAGGGATTTTTTCCTGACCAATACCTAACATTCAAAGAAGGATTGTCTAGCAGGGCTGTGCGTGTACCTACCATTATTGCATCCTCCTCTGCCCTTAGTTTATGTACGCGCATTCGCGAAAATTCGTCCGAGAATATAACTGGCAATTGCCCATCGCCCATGATTCTTTTTTTATCCATAAATCCGTCGGCCGACTGTGCCCACTTAAGAATAATATATGGCCTTTGCTGAGTGTGGTAGCAAATAAATCTTTTGTTGAGTTCTCTACACGCATCCTCCAATACGCCACACACAACGTCTACTCCTGCTGCCTTAAGCATACCAATACCTCTTCCTGCAACTTGCAAATAGGGGTCTTGCTGTCCAATCACCACGCGGGGAATTTTTTTTCTGATAATAAGATCGGCACATGGAGGCGTTTTGCCATGATGCGAACAGGGCTCTAAATTGACATAAAGCGTAGAGTGCTGTAGCATATTCTGGTCTTTTACAGATGCTATTGCATTGACCTCCGCATGTGGCTCCCCATAAGCTATATGATAGCCCTCGCCAATAATTTTATTGTCGCAAACCACTACAGCCCCAACCATAGGATTGGGCGAAACTAAGCCCCTCCCATTTTCTGCCATCTGAAGGCATCGACGCATGTACTTTTCTTCTGTCTTCACGGTACAAATCTATCAATTTTATTTTAATTGCGCAAAGTTCGCAATTAATTTTTATCTTTGTATCATTGATGATAAACATTTAAATAATGGAAAAAACAAAGAAATTTATTCTTTCTGAAAAAGAAATTCCCACGCAATGGTATAATATTGCTGCCGAAATGCCTAATAAACCTATGGATATATTGCATCCTGGCACAAAAAAACCCATGACCAGTGAGGATCTTTCGCCGATTTTTGCGGTAGAGCTTGCCAAACAAGAGCTCAATCAAACAGATTCGTGGATAGATATTCCTGATGAGGTGCGCGAGCAATATAAAATTTATAGACCTACTCCCTTGGTGCGTGCCTATTCTTTGGAAAAGGCGCTGGATACTCCTGCACACATATACTTCAAAAATGAAAGTGTGAGTCCCGTAGGCTCTCACAAACTAAATTCGGCATTGGCACAGGCCTATTATTGTAAAAAAGAAGGGCTCACCAATATTACTACCGAAACTGGTGCGGGACAATGGGGAACAGCACTCTCCTTTGCGGCAAAAATTTTTGGCTTGGAGCTTGCCGTATACATGGTAAAAATCAGCTATGAGCAAAAGCCCTATAGACGATCACTCATGCAGGCCTGGGGAGCGCAGGTTATTGCATCGCCTAGCATGTCGACCAAGTCGGGGAGAAAAATGATTACCGAAAATCCCAATTATCAGGGAAGTTTGGGCACCGCTATCTCTGAGGCCTTGGAGCTGGCAATGCAAACAAAAAATTGCAAGTACACTCTGGGCAGCGTGCTCAACCACGTATCACTGCACCAAACGGTGATAGGTCTGGAAGCAGAAAAGCAGATGGCAATGGCGGGAGAATACCCTGATATTGTGATTGCTTGTTTTGGAGGAGGCTCCAATTTTTCGGGCATCTCATTTCCTTTTTTGCGTCACAATATTAATAAGGGTCTTAAGACTCGTTTTATTGCCGCCGAACCCGCTTCTTGTCCAAAGCTCACCAGGGGCGTTTTTCAATATGATTTTGGCGATGAGGCAGGATACACTCCCCTGCTGCCTATGTATACACTAGGGCATAATTTTGCCCCTGTCAACATTCACGCAGGAGGCTTGCGCTACCATGGTGCCGGAACCATTGTAAGCCAACTAAAAAAAGACAACTTGATAGAAGCTGTCGACATCAAACAAATAGATTCCTTCAAGGCGGGAGTTCTTTTTGCTCAAACTGAGGGTATTATGCCCGCTCCAGAGTCTTGCCATGCCATTGCGGCAGTGATTGACGAAGCCCTGATTGCAAAAGAAGAGGGCAGGGCAAAAACTATTCTATTCAACCTCTCTGGACATGGACTGGTAGATATGGCGGCTTATGACCAATATTTTGCTGGCGATTTGGTAAATTACCAATTGTCGGATGAGGATATTGCGAAAAATATAGACAAATTGGAAAAAATTATTCAGTAATACCATACATGAATACAATATATGGCTTATGCAAATAATATCTAAGCACATCAAGGCTAAATTAAGCACAATTTATCCTCCCGAAGAGGTAAGGCAATTGGCTCTCATGATTCTTTGCCATGCCTGTAAGTTGGAGCCTTACCAGATATTAGCCTACAAAGATAGGGCGGTATCCAAAGAAGCACTTGATGAGGTAGAAGATATTATTGCTCAAATATGCCTACACCGCCCCATACAGTACATTTTGGGCACTTGCGAGTTTTTTGGACTCTCATTCTTTGTAAGTGAAGATGTTCTTATTCCACGTCCCGAGACAGAGAGCTTGGTAGAGCTAATTCTTAAAAGCCTTGCAAAGGCAGAGGCAAGCAAGGCCGCAGATAAAAAAATACGCATCCTTGACATTGGCACTGGGAGTGGGTGCATTGCTATTGCCCTGGCAAAAAATATGCCCCAAGCCCAGGTTTATGCCTTAGACATTTCGGCAAAGGCATTGGAGATTGCAAAAAAAAATGCTAAGCAAAATGATGTTCTTATTCATTGCTTGTGCTGCGATATTTTAAAAAGCCAATCGCAAGACATATCTGGCGAAAAATTCGACATCATTGTGAGCAACCCTCCCTATGTGACAGAAAAAGAGAAGAGCAATATGAGTTTGCATGTTTTGAATAGCGAGCCTCATTTGGCTCTTTTTGTTCCAGATGAGGATCCGCTATTGTTTTACAACAAGATAGCCAGTCTTGGACTTGAGCTATTGAATGATGGGGGCTGGCTATACTTCGAGATCAGTTCCATTTATGGCAAAGAGAGCTGCGAACTACTATTGCATAAGGGATATACAGAGGTGCAGCTATTGCAAGACTTGAGCAAAAAAGACAGGACGCTAAGAGCAAAAAAACCGAGATTACAGATTTGATAGTGAAAATTTAATGATAAAAACGATAAGTCCCGAAAAAGCCCTGCACCTATTGGCAGCCTATTGCAGCAATGCCGAGAGGTGCGAAGATGAGGTGCGCAAAAAAATGGTGCGCTGGGAAATATCTCAAGAAAGCCAAGAAAGCATCCTATCTCATCTGCAAAAAGAAGACTTCCTCAATGAGGTGCGCTTTTGTAAGGCTTTTGTAAACGACAAACTGAGGTTCAATAAATGGGGAGCCAAAAGAATTTACTACGAACTTGCAAGAAAGAAAATTTCTCCTAAGCTGATAAAAATGAGCTTAGAGGAAATTGATGGCGATGAAAATGAAAAAATATTGATGCAGATACTTACTTCAAAGCAGAAAGTGACAAAAAGTAAAAATTCATATGACTTACATCAAAAACTCTTTAGATTTGCCCTAGGAAGGGGTTTTGATTGCTCCTTGATCAATGCTTCTTTGAAGAGGATTTTTGAGGATTTTGAGTATATGGAGTCTGACAATCTTTCTTCTGATGAGATGGATTAAGGCATATATGCTGAGTATTTTAAGAAATATTCTCGGACTTTTCTATCCTTTTTCATGTGTAGTATGCCAAGAAAATCTCATTAAAGACGAAAAATATATCTGCCTGCATTGCATCTTGAAATTGCCAAAAACAAACTACCACCTGCAAGCGAGCAATATAGCACTAGATAGACTAGAAAATAAAATACCTTGCCAAAAAGCCAGCGCCTACCTATATTATAGTAAGGATGGCGACACCTCCAAAATCATACAGAGCATAAAATACAAAGAAAATACAAGGCTTGCATACTGGATGGGCGATTATATGGGCAGAGATATGATAAAATCGGATTTTTTTGAACACATAGATTTTCTTGTGCCCATACCCCTGCACGAGAGCAAATTTAAAAAAAGAGGGTTTAACCAAGCCGAAGAAATATGCAAGGGGCTTGCCATGGCAACAGGCATCCCCATAGAATCGGAGTGCCTCTTTAGAAAAATTGCCAATCCTACACAAACCAAGAAAGATTCATTTGAGCGGTGGATAAATACACGAGGTATTTTTGAAGTTCGCAACAAAACAATGTATCGCAACAAACACATATTGCTTTTTGATGACGTTCTTACCACCGGAGCTACCCTGGAAGCCGCCGTAATAGCATTGAAGCAGGTGCCAGGAATAAAGATAAGTGTGCTTTCTTTGGCTATTTCTTCCTAAGAAATAAGAAAATAACTTATTTTAATCTGTTTTAATCTGTTTTAATCTCTTTTACTCTGTTTTTTGATTCTAATTCATTATTTTTGTAACTTTGTTTGCAACACTAGTCTGTAATTACTCATTCATAAAAAAATATCAAATGAAGATTCTTGAGAAGCTAATCGCTCATAACCTACTCAAAGTAAAAGCTGTAAAACTTCAGCCTGCCAATCCCTTCACCTGGGCCTCGGGATGGAAGTCTCCCATATATTGCGACAATCGTAAAACGCTTTCGTATCCCGCCATTCGCAACCTAATCAAAATTGAGCTGGCAAGAGTTATTCTTGAAAAATTTGAGCATGTCGATGCCATTGCTGGTGTAGCAACTGGAGCCATTGCTCAAGGAGCCTTGGCAGCAGACGAACTAAATCTTCCCTTTGTATATGTGCGTGCAATGCCCAAGGATCACGGACTAGAAAACCTCATAGAAGGCGATCTCAAACCGGGCTCCAAAGTTGTGGTGATAGAAGATTTAATCTCCACTGGCGGCAGTAGCTTGAAGGCAATAGAGGCCATCAGAAATGGTGGCTGCGATGTGATAGGAATGGTTGCTATATTTACTTATGGGCTTGAAATTGCCGAGAAGAGATTCAAAGATGCCAAGGTAAATTTGATTAGCTTGTGTAATTATGATGCCGTCTTGGAAGAGGCTGGCAGAATAGGCTACATCCAAGAGGAGGAAATAAAAACCCTACAAGACTGGCGAGTGGATCCTGCCAACTGGACTCCCCAATCAAAATAAATAAGCGTATCTTTGGTATCAATAGTATTAATATAAATTTATCTCTGTAAAATATGAAAGAATTTGTAAGCGAAATAAAAACAATTCCATTTTCGGAAGAGCTGGTTTATAAGGCCTTGTCAGATCTAAGAAACCTTGAGCGAGTACAAGATAAAATTCCTCAAGACAAGGTCTCTGATTTTGAATTCGATCAGGATTCTTGCTCTTTTGCGGTGAAGCCTGTGGGAAAGGTAAAGTTCTCAATCATTGAGAGAGAGCCTTTCAAGACAATAAAATTTACCGCCAATGAGGCGCCCATAGAAATATTGCTATGGATTCAAATTAAAAAAATAGAGGATAATATTTGCAAACTCAAGCTAACAGTCAAAGCCAAGCTCAATCCTTTTATCAAGCCCATGGTGTCTAAACCATTAAAAGAGGGTATAGAGAAAGTTGCGGAAGTGCTGGCAAATCTTCCTTACAATGAAATAATGATAGACAAGGAATAATATATTTAATCTAAAAAAATGAAACTCTGGGAAAAGGGCGTACCTATAGATAAAAAAATTGAGCGTTTTACTGTTGGCAAAGACAGAGAAATGGATCTTTATTTGGCAAAACATGATGTGCTGGGTTCTATGGCACACATCATTATGCTGGAAAGTATTGGCTTGCTAGAAAAAAATGAGCTAGATTTGTTGCTCAAAGAATTGAGGCTACTTTACAAACTTGCAGAAAAAGGAGAGCTCCTTATTCAGGATGGTGTGGAGGATATTCATTCGCAAGTGGAGCTTATGCTGAGTCAAAAGCTTGGCGATGTAGGTAAGAAAATACACAGCGGGCGATCACGCAACGATCAGGTATTGCTCGACCTCAAGCTTTTTACGAGAGAAGAGATTCAAAATATAGCCCACAATACATCCTCATTGATTGATGAGCTGCTAGCACAAAGCAATCGCTACAAGGAGGTGTTGATGCCAGGGTACACACATTTGCAGGTGGCTATGCCTTCGTCTTTCGGACTATGGTTTGGAGCCTATGCCGAAAGCCTCACCGACGACCTACAAATATTGCTAGCTTCGTACAAGATTTGCAATAAAAATCCCCTGGGCTCGGCGGCGGGTTATGGATCGTCTTTCCCTCTCAACAGGCAGATGACAAGCGATCTACTGGGCTTCGACACGCTCAACTACAATGTGGTGTATGCGCAGATGGGACGGGGGAAAATGGAGAAAATAGTTGCCTTTGCTCTTTCTTCAATTGCCGCTACCTTATCCAAACTTGCATTTGATGCTTGCTTGTTTAACAGCCAAAATTTTGGATTTATCAAACTGCCAGATCAGTTCACCACGGGCTCTAGCATTATGCCTCACAAGAAAAATCCCGATGTTTTTGAGCTCACTCGTGCCAAGTGCAATAAAATACAGTCCCTCCCCCAGCAAATAACACTCATTACCAACAATCTGCCTTCTGGATATTTTAGAGACTTACAAATAATTAAGGAGCTGTTTCTTCCAGCATTTAATGAACTTGCCGAATGCCTCGAAATGGTAGCCCTTATGATCAATGAGGTGCAAGTGAACGATAAAATTCTTGAAGACGAAAAATACGCCATGCTCTTTAGTGTGGAAAAAGTAAATGCCTTAGTGCTCAAGGGAATGCCGTTTAGAGATGCTTACAAACAGGTAGGAAAGGATATAGAAGACGGAAAATTTATGGCCGACAGTAGAGTGCAGCATACCCATGAGGGAAGTATTGGCAATCTCTGCAATGAGGAAATTCGCTTGATGAAAAATGAGATCATCGCTGAATTTAATTTCGGAAAATCCATGGAGGCTACCAAGAAATTAATTGACAGGTCCTTGTAAATACTTACACTTATTTTACTTTCTAATGGACTAATGTTTATTATTTAGAATGAAAAACAAATCTAGGGACATGAACCCCTAGAATAGATTTATTACAAAGAATGATGCCGGATGAGCTTGCAATATAAAGAAACTACATTTGGCAATTTAATTATTATTTATTATGGTGAAATACAATTTTTGTGGCAATAGCGGTTTACAGCTGCCGCAGTTATCTTTGGGCTTATGGCACAATTTTGGAGATGTAGACGATTTCTCGACGGCCAAAGCCATGGTTTGCAAGGCTTTTGAACTGGGTATAAGCCATTTTGACCTAGCGAATAATTATGGGCCTAGTCCGGGAAGTGCCGAGATTAATTTTGGTAAAATACTCAATTCGGAGCTTAAAAACCACAGAGACCAGATGATTATTTCGTCTAAAGCCGGTCATCTTATGTGGTCGGGACCTTATGGCGACGGGGGTTCTCGAAAATATATGATGGCAAGTCTCAATCAGAGTCTCAAGCGCACGGGATTGGACTATTTCGATATTTTCTACAGCCACCGCCACGACTCTCAAACACCCATAGAAGAGACCGTGCAGGCACTCATAGATATGGTGAAGCAAGGAAAGGCTCTATACATAGGTTTGTCGAAATATCCTGCTGCGGAGGCTAATTTTGCCTGCCAGATGATGAGGGAGCAGCATGTGCCATGCCTGATATATCAAGACAAATACAATCTCTTGCATCGCAATATAGAGGAAAATCATACAGCTTTTATTGAGGAACAAAAAGTTGGATTTATTGCTTTTTCTCCTTTGGCTCAGGGCTTGCTTACTGCTAAATACTTACACGGAATACCCCCCAACTCTAGGGCTGCCAAGGCTCATGGCTTTCTTAAATCGGAAGAAATCACGCCTGAACTGCTGCAGGGTATTGCAAAGCTCAATGAAATGGCCATTCAAAGAGGGCAGAGTCTCTCGCAAATGGCACTCGCATGGGTATTAAAAAATCCTTTGGTTAGCTCTGTAATTGTTGGTACGAGCTCCGTAGAACAGCTTATTGATAATATTGATGCCTTGAAAGTTCCTGATTTTTCGGACGAGGAATTGCAAAAAATTGACCTCATTACAAATTTTTAATTGCCCCAAAGGTATTTAAAAATGCAGCCTCACGGCGCATGATAATTTATTTGTATGAAAGGAAAAAAATATAAAGCAAGAGAAATTGTCGCACTTCTTACTATCTGCATTCTAACATTTACTTGTAGCGACGACCAGGTCAACAATATTTACAACTTTCCTGTAAACTTGAAATTCGATCTGCTAGACGAGAGAGACAAGGTGCTTTCTGGTGCCAATGGCTACAAGGAGTTTGTTGCTCAAAGACTGGAAACTGACAGGTTAGGACTTGGGGGCATACTGGTGTATAACACGGGAGTCGAGCTTCGTGCCTACGACCTAGCATGCCCAGTAGAACGACAGGGAGATGTAAGAGTCAAGCCCAATAGTAAACTGCAAGTTGTATGTCCTAAGTGTGGAGCCGTTTTTAGCATGGAAACGGGGAATGCGCAATCGGGATCAAAGACTGGCCTGCAAAATTATCATGTTGTAGGAGAGTCGCCCTATGTACACAGAGTAATGAGGTAAGTTATTGGAGGTAAGTTATTGCAGCACAATAATATTAAACGCCTCTTTTGTTTCCATATATGACTATATGTACTCTTTCGCAATAGCAAAACCCTTCACGGATACAAATATCGGCTAGCATTTTCCGCTTTCCTTGAAGTTCTTTCTCGCAGGTGCCTTCAGGCATAAGATATACATTTCTATTATTGGCTTTTAATATATCAAGGACTTGCTTGATTTCTGTAATATCATTGGGATGGCTTACTACAAATTTTAGCTGGTAACTTTTTGCCATCATCATCCACTTTTGGATGCTCTCGGTATTGATACGCGTATTTTCATGCTTCTCTTTCCAGTGAGTGTCGTCGGGAGTGGAGTTGGAAAGTTTGGGAGAGATGGATACCAGATCAATCATTTTCATGGCATTTTCAGCAATCAGCAGCGTGCCGTTGGTTTCAAGAGTTATCAGCTTATTTTTGCTGCTGCAAATATTTATTAGGTCCTCAAGTCCAGGATAAATGCAGGGTTCTCCACCACTGATTATCACCTCTTTTATTTGGGGATTGCTCTCTAATACAGGCGCTACATCTTGGTTTGTATAGCTCCCTTTCTCCACATGCCAAGAGGTAAAAGGCGTATCGCACCAGCTACAGCGCAAATTGCAGCCCAGGCTGCGAATGAGAATACTCGGGACTCCTACTCTGGAGCCTTCTCCTTGTATGCAAGGATATATTTCAGAAATTCCTTTTGTCATTTTATTTGGAGAGGTATATGTGGGTTTTCGATCATTTTTCCCTTGTGTAGCATGTTTAGAAATTGCTCGGGCCATTCTTCTCGAATACCTTCGCTAAAAATTATGTCTTCTAATAAGTAGTTTGGAAGCCAAATATTTTCATAATCCGTTTGATCGGCTTCGGCATAACCTGTGGCTGTTTCATGATAGCGAACCGACAAGACCTGTACCTCACCCTCGCCATTAGAGAACACCGTATGTTCGATGATGTGCTTGGCATATGCAAAAAACATCAGCGATAGCATTTCCGCCGTAGGGTTAAAAGGTAGGATTATCCATCGTTCGTTTTCTTCTTGAAAAAAATCTAGTATATGCTTAGATTCTTTATTCCACATGTCATGGGCGTGATCGAAGCTGTCAATCAATTGCCTGATAGCTCCCATTAATCCAAAATCCATAACCATCCCCGCATTGTCTAGTGCCGAGGCATAAAATTTTATTTCAATAATTGCTGAGTGCCCGTGAATAGAATGGCTACATCGGCGAGAGGCACAATTGCGTACCACATGGCTGCCTTCGTATCGAAGTTTTTTTCTTATAATCATTATTGTATGTTTTGGCGAAGTAAAATATGAAATACAAAATTACAAAAAAAAAAGTATTATGCTAGTATTTTTATTTATTTGAGCAATTTATTTCCTACCTTTGGGCGATTATTAATATTTATCGTACTTATGAAAAGAGTAGTATTAGGCGCAATGTGCGCAGCAATGATGCTTGCATCCTGTGGCAACAATTGTGGAGCAAAGGCAGAGGATTCGTCGTGTATTGCCAAGAAAGATTCGGCAGAAGTGGTCTTAAACATTCCTGTGAAGATAAAGCCAGAGTTTGTTGCTGCCTACAAAGTGGCTTTTAATAAATGCCAAGCCGGCACCTTGCAAGAAGATGCATGCTTGGAGTATGAAATTTTCCAGTCTTATGCCGATAGCACAGAGTTTCATATCTTCGAGAGATGGCACAACAAGGCAGGACACCTCTTTCATATGACGACAGAGCATTTCAATGTATACATGGAAGAAACCAAGGGTATGAGCGAGCAAGCAAAAACAAAGATGCTTGAAACTTATGTCTGTCCGCTTATGAATGATTAAAATTTTATGCAATGACAAAATCTCTCAAGAGTCTGGCTTTTAAAGTATTAAGCACGGAAAACTATTTGAGACTACTTCAAAGGGGGTATTTTTTTTCTTATCGCATGGGTTTATTAAAAAATAATCCAGATTACGCCTATCATTATTTTGTCAAAAATTTGATAGACAAGGGCGACACTGTTCTTGATATAGGAGCTAATTTAGGATATTATTCAAAACTATTTTCGCAGTGGGTTGGTGCAAAGGGTAGCGTGTATTCGGTAGAGCCTATAAAGTTGTACAACAAGATTTTTAATGAGGCAACAAAATCAAGTAGGAATATTATTTTATTGCCTTATGCCCTAGGCTTGGAGGAGAAAAAAATACAGATGGTTAGTACCACCAGCACGGGATACCTAAATACTGGACTCCCACATGTGTATGATGCAGAGAGTGATGGAGAAATAGATGCGCAAGATTTTAGCTTTGACGCAGAAATGAAGATTCCCGCCAAATTGTTTGCCGATATTGATAGGATTGATTATATAAAGTGCGATATTGAGGGTTTTGAAGATGTGGTAATTGTGAATATGAAAGATATTATTGCCAAGCATTTGCCCTTTATTCAGATAGAACTTTGGGGAAAAAACGAAACTGTAGTTTCTGAATTGCTTCATTCTTTGGGCTATAAGGCTTACAGATATTCAGCATCCGAGCAGAAGTTATCTTCAGACAGCGATCTTATTAAAAACGGGAAAGGCGATTTTATCTTTGTGCATAGAGACAATGCCAAGCATCAAGAATTTATATTGTGATTTACCAGCTTATATTGGCTTTATAGCTTTGCTCATTTCCACAGGCATCAAAAACGTGGAGTTCTAATTTTTGTTTGCCTATAGACATCCTTTTGGGGTCAAATTCACAAAAAAGAAGGGCTTTCTTTGCGTCGTATTCAAAAAGGACGAACTCCCCATTGAGCGTGCCCTTCCATTGTGCAATACCACTTAAGTTGTCAGATATTTTAAATGATATTTTTTTTTCTATCGCCCATTTATTTGGAAGTATGGGTAGTATTTTAGGAGAGGTAGTATCAATACTTACAGTATAAGCTCCTAGTTCTCGGATGTTGGTTTTTATTGTACCATTTTGGTACACACCCCCTATCCAGGATATTTTTTTTTCACCAATGGCAGTGATTCCATATTTCTCTTTGTCGGGAAACGAATCATTGCAGAGTGTTATTTCTAGTGGGCAGTCCTTGTGCAAGGGCCATCGTTTGTGAAGCTTATACAAATGGGAGTAGGGCGTATAGTTTTTAAGCATAGAATAGGTAAAATAAATGTCGGTGTAAAGATTTCCCTTTGGAATGGACAATTTTACTCCATCTCGCTCTGTTATATTGTCTTTGGAATGCGCGTAGTAAGTTCCAAAAGGCTTAAACGTGGGGATGTCTTGTTTTTGTCCTACAACTTCAAATTCTAAGATGGAGGTATTGTCATACAAATCCTTTAGAGCGTATTTAAAATTATAGCTTCGCTCTTCCTCTATATTTATGATGCCATTGTTTGAATCAGCATCTTTCTTCACATAGCAATTCAGGAGATTTCCGGGCTCTATAACAGATTTCATATAAAACTTTCGACTAAGTATCCATTCTTCCCAGTCGACGAAAGAATTGAGGTATCTTGTTTGCGCAAAAGAAAATCTATCTAGTATGTAGTGGAAAACAATTTTATCATCTACCGATAAGGATAGCTCCCTTACGCCATAAATATTTGTGGCATCATTCATCGCATCGTATGCCTTGATGCCCATTGCTATTTCTCCCCAGGCATTAATTGGGGTTTGCACAGTATCCTTTCCGGCCTTGTCTTTGGATATTTTTAGCACCTGTTTTTCTGTTTTCCCATTTACTATTCCCTTTCCCTCTTGAGGATATATCATCATAGCCCTTATTTGAGGTTTGCGTGTATCCTTGATTTGTGTCTTGAAGAAAGGCAAGGGATCTATTGGCTCGTTGGTTTGGGTATCTCTGATCTCAAAATGCAGGTGTGGACCTCCCGAACTTCCCGTATTGCCTCCATATCCAATTATTTGTCCTGTTTTGATATGAAATATTTCCTCCGACAGGCTCAAGTCTACAGGAAAACTTTCTTTTATATACTGGCTGTCTCTCACAAAATTTTCTATGGGCGCAGCAAAGGAATTTAGATGGGCGTAAACGCTTGTTGTGCCATCGGGATGCTGGAGGTATAATGCGCGACCATAGCCTCTGGGGCTAACAGATATGCGAGAAACAAAGGCTTCTTTAACAGCTCTTATGGGGAGTCCTATCCTTCCTTGGGTCTTGAAATCTATTCCCGAATGGAAGTGGTTGGAGCGCAATTCTCCAAAATTTCCGCTCAAAATAATTGGTATATCCAGGGGGGAGGGTAGCTTCTGCGAAGAAACGGTGGTATAAGAAAATATCAGCAACATGTAGAAACACATTTGTCTGTAGCAGGAGATTATAAATTTACTATTTCTCATTTAATTGGCTTTTGTTTTCACAGAAAAATCGACAATAATGGGTAGGTGGTCACTAAATCCGGCCTCATATTTCATTCCGTGGTAGGATTTTTTTGGTCGTTTGCCCCCATTAGATTTATCGTCGGTCAATAAAAAGCTGCGGCTGTATATCTCTGCAGTTTCGGGGCGTACAAAAAATAAGCGCTTGCGGTCGAGCAAATTGCCAGAGACTATCATTTGGTCCAATACATTCCATTGAGCCCTAAATTTGTAAGAACCTTTATCTTCAGGCTTTTCAAAGCCGTAAAATAAATTGTATAAGCTCTTGCTTTCCGGCTTTCCTTTTATGGGCTTTGCGTCTAGTGCTACACGCATGCTTTTATTGCTAGGCTCATCATTGAAATCGCCCATAATTAAGATATTACAATTCCTCCTTTTTCTCATTAGGCTGTCGACTTTAGATTTCACAAGGCTAGCAGCAAGCAGCCTGTCGGGTTCTGACCTCTGTTCTCCTCCTCTTCGGGAAGGGAAATGGCATACAAATACATCAAGGGTATCTCCACTCATTAGCTGACCCGAAACATGCAATACATCGCGACTCCTCTTTTGCGACCTTGCGGGGAAAGGCAGCCTGTAGGCATTGTGTGCCAATAGTTTGAATTGATCTCTTTGATACATCAATGCTACATTGATGCCCCTTCTATCCAAAGACTGGGTGATGATATATTTGTAGCCTTGCGATTTTAGGGAGCTATATTTTGTTAGATCCGTCATCACCTTGTCGTTTTCTACCTCGCACAGTCCGATTAAGGCGGGGCTACCCCATTCACCCACAGAGCTAATGACCTTGGATATATTTTCTATCTTGGTCTTGTATCGCCCATAAGTCCAGCGCTTGCTTCCTTCGGGAAGGAAGTCGGCATCGTTGGTATTGGGAGAATCTTCGGTGTCGAATAGATTTTCAACATTATAAAACATTGTCCTAAAATTTGCCTGGCTATGAGCATTTGGTATGGCATATGCCACAAATAACAAATATAGTAGGCTGAGGTGTTTCTTTGTTTTCATCAGGGGGTTTTGCTTGGCACCCATTCGTAAGCACCCATGTCTGGGCCTTCGTCAGTAGTTCTTGATTCTCCATTGATATCGAATGCTAGAAGGGCTGCTATACTCTTGTCGGCTACGTTGCGCATGGGAGAAATGGAATCCAGACGGAGATCTAAATTTAAATTTCGGTTTATTGTGGTGGATATGAATTTTGGATATTTGTCGAAAAAACATTCTTTAATCTTGTCGCCATCATTATTTCGCTTAGATAATTTTAGAGAGCAAAAATGAAATTGAAATAGGGAATCCACCGCAGGATGGGTCTCGGGATTTAAGAAATTGAAAACTATATCTTTATTTCCATAAATGATGCTATTAAAAAAATCGGCTTGCAACAAGGGGCGCAGACCAATATTGGAGGGAGCTAAAGAATCTATTTCTTGATTTGATAGATACAGTACCGTTCTGCTACCACGCACATCTCCTCGGCTCATATAGTTGGCAATGGTGCAATGGATGAATTTATAAGCTCCTCCGGCAATAGAAATTACAGTATCGCCAGCATTAGAAAACTCACAATTGTATGCCTCAATCCTTGCTTCAACAGCGGTAAAGATAGATTTTGTAGAATTGGAAAAAATAGAATTTTTAAGTTTTATTTTTGTCTTTTGGGGATCCGATCTTTCAAATTGCAGTCCACTGTGTGGATTGCGCACATGCACATATTCAAATTCATTGTCATAACTTGAAGATGCGAATATGATTCCCCCCCATTGCCCAGGAATTTTGTCAAAAGGGATAAGGTCGGTGGAGTTGGCATTTGGGTAATCAAATCTATCGCCTCTAAAAACAATGGGAGCTTCCAGTGTGCCTATAGCTTTGATCTTTCCTCTTACAATAATTTTTGCCTGATGGTGGAGGTAGAAAACTGTGCCCGCAGGAATGGTGAGTTCTACCCCCTCATTGATGGTGAGGCTGTCGAATATGAGGTAGGGCTTGTCGTTGGGCAAGGTGGATGAGTAGCTTATTTTTTCTCCTCTCATGATGTAGGTATCTTGTCCGTAAGCCTCCAGTATTACTTTTTGCTGTATATTGTTGGTTGTGAAAGTTATTTGGTCTCGCATTGGCGTGGGGGAGTTTTGCATATTGGGCTCCAGAGTTGTTTCTATAAATATGGAGAGGCTATCATTGCCCCATATTTCAATATTTTCTATAAAGCCATCTTTGACATTAATACCATTGACATTGATACGAAATCCTGTATTTCCAGCACCTTCAAGCTTGATGGAGGAAATTATAAGGGCTTTTTTGTGGCGGTTGTAAACTACCAATTCGTGGGTAGTTGATCCTATGGTGCTCAATATGGTATCTAAGGACAGAGTGTCATTAGAAAAAGCCAGCAAATGATTTGGATCATAAGAGAAACTGTCGAAATCGTCCTTGCAGGAAAAGAAATTAAGTGCAAGGCAGAGGCTAAATAAGGCAGGAATAAATTTTATACTGTGCATCTATGGGATAAAAAAAATGAGGTGAAAAATCAGCGTTGAAATGAATAAAAAGATATACCTCCGAACGAGATGAATTTCTATCGGAGGCACATCTTTTATGCCATCACACTATTATTCTAACGCAAATAAGGCATATTTATTTTGCGGGGATATTTTTCAAGAGTTCTACCAAAAACTTCCACCATTTTTCTACAGAGGCAATCTCGATTTTTTCGCCAGGCGAATGTGCTTCTTTGATGGTAGGGCCACAAGAAATCATATCTAGCTGGGGATATTTTTCCAAAAACAATCCGCATTCGAGTCCTGCATGAATAGCTTTTATCAGTGGTTTGTTGCCAAACAAATCGGTGTATATTTTTTCTGACACTCTTAGAATTTTTGACTCGGCGTTGGGTTTCCATCCGGGGTATCCATCGCTAGCAGCTACAGATGCTCCTGCCAATTCAAAAACAGCAGTCACCATATTGGCGGCATCAATTTTCAGAGAATTGGTAGAGCTTCTTTGGCTAGTGCTGACAACGATAGTGTTGTTGTCTTTCATTTTGACGGAAGCCATGTTGGTCGATGTTTCTACCAATCCGGGAACTTCAAAGCTCATGCCTATCACTCCATGTGGGCATCCATACATTGCTTTTACCAGCTTGTTTCCTGTAGCTTGATCTACGCAAGTATTGGGAGTTTCCACCGATTCTAAGCTGATAGTTACAGCAGGATCTATATGTTTTAACTCCGCCTCAACTTCTGCCAAAAGGAGGTTTAATACTACCCTTGTTGTTTCCTTCTTTGCCAAAGGCACTCCCGCTGTGGCTTTGGCTTCTCTGGCAATTGCATTGTGCAAGTTTCCCCCATCGATATGGGCAATTGCCAAGGGGCACTCTTCCATAAGCGCCCATAGATAGCGTATAAGTATCTTGTTTGCGTTGCCAAGGCCCTTATCAATTTCGCTGCCAGAATGCCCTCCATTAAGACCCTTTACTTCTACCTGAAACCAGAAATAGCCTTCGGGAGTTTTTTCGGGATTATAAGAAAAAGTTGCAATAGTATTTTTGCCACCCGCACAGCCAATATAAAATTCACCCTCCTCTTCGGTATCGAGGTTGATTAGAATATTGCCCGACAAAAAATCTTTTTGCAGAGCAAAAGCCCCTGTCAGTCCAGTTTCCTCGTCGCTTGTAAAAAGGCATTCTAAGGCTCCATGTTGCATATCTTTGGAGGCTAGTATTGCCAATTGGGCAGCCATTCCAATTCCATCATCGGCACCGAGAGTGGTACCTTTGGCCTTGACCCACCCATCGCTGTCGGCATAGGCATTAATGCCTTCGTTTTCAAAATCATGGACTACATCGTTATTTTTCTCACAAACCATATCCATATGCGCTTGTAGGATCACTGTAGGCAGGTTTTCCTTGCCCGGGCTCGCTATTTTTTTTATTAAAACATTGCCAGCCTCATCTTTTATAGCCTCTAGTTTTTGCTCTTTGGCAAAATCCAGAAGGTACTGAATAATTTTGCCCTCTTTTTTTGAAGGTCTAGGCACTTTTGTCAACTCATCGAAATATTTCCAAACCATAGTTGGATTTAATTTTTTCACTTCCATATTGTCAATTTGTATTAAGTAATTGATGAAAAATTGATTCAAAGGATAAAGAAACACAAAAAAAGCAGAATAATCAAGTAAATTTGGAAAATTACAATAAATACTCTTATATTTGTGACCATAAAAAACGTTTCAAATGATTTACACTTTTTTTTTAGTTGTTTTGCTCTTAGCAGTATCAATAATTTTGCTAGGAGTGAAGACTTTTTTTACTAAAGATGGGCAATTTCCTAACACACATGTAGGAGGAAATCTTGCCTTGAATAGTAAGGGAATATTTTGTGCAAAATTTCAAGACAAACAAGAGCGGAATAAAAAAACCCTTTTTGAACGTTCTATGCTCAATGAAAATAATAATGAACAAACAAATAGTAGTTTATGAAAAATATTAATTACACAATTCAGGGAGTCTTGGCAGCTGCAGTCATCGTATTGTTTGTTTTGCACTTCTCTGAGCGAAAAAAAGAGATAAATGAGGTAAATACCGTTATGACTGATGGTTCGACGGAGAGACTTCCCATGGCTTATGTCAATGTTGATACACTCATGATGAACTATGCTTTTGCGAAGGACATGAACGAGGTTCTTCTTAGTAAGGTGGAAAGTTCGCGTGCTACGGTGAGGCAGAAAACCCAGAATTTGCAGGCAGAGATATTGGATTTTAGGAAAAAAGTAGAAAATAATGCCTTTCATTCTAGAGAAAGAGCTGAGCAAGAACAGGCAAGGATAGAAAAGAAAGGACGGGATTTGGAAGAGTTATCTGCGAGAACACAGAATGAATTTGAGATTGAGGCCTCCAGAATAAATCAGCAAGTGAGCGATACAGTTATTTATCGCCTCAATGAATACAACAAGAGTAAGAATTATCAAATTATTTTTAGCAATACTGGAAAGGATGTCATCCTTTTTGCGGATGAGATTTACAACATAACTGATGAGATGCTTGAGTATCTTAATACGAATTATGTGCCGGCAACAAAATAATTGAGCTATCAATAGCATTTCAAAAGGGCTTCATTGTAAATATGATGCCCTTTTTCGTTTCACACCCTCACAAAGGGGGCTTGTACTCATAAAACACACGAATGGAAACAAAGAGTATTACTGCCATACAAAACTATCTCAATAAGCAAGGCTCAGAGTTCTTGACTTCAGACATACCCTTGACAAACAATTTACACATAAGCATTGTTATTCCCTGTTTTAATGAGCCCGATGTGCTTCAAACATTGGAAAGTATTTGTTTGTGTAGAGGTTTTACTTGCGGGGTGGAGGTCATTTTGTTGATCAACACATTTGTCGATACACCTGCCGCAATTGCCGCACTCAACGAAAAAACATATACAAGTGCCTTGGCATTTGCTCAGGAAAACAATAGGCAAGACTTTAGCATTATTCCACTACACATAAAAAATTTGCCGTCAAAATTTGCTGGTGTAGGCCTGCCAAGAAAAATTGGGATGGACGAGGCTTTAAGGCGCTTTGTGAGATTGGGCAAGGGCGAAGGACTTCTTGTTTGCCTAGATGCCGATTGTATGGTTCAAGAGAACTATATTGCGGAAATTGAGCACCAATTTAAAACCGACAAAAAATGTGTGGCTCTAAGTATTCAGTTTCATCACCTTGTTGAGCACTTAGAAGAAAACGATCCTCTTCGTAGGGCTGCCATTCAATATGAGATTTACCTGCGCTACTACCAGATGGCATTGGCCTATATAGGCTATCCTTATCCATTTTATACCATAGGCTCTGCTATTGCGGTGCGGGCAATTGTCTATGCCAAAGTGGGAGGTATGGGTAAGCAAGCGGCAGGCGAGGATTTTTATTTTATGCAAAAGATATTTCCTGCCGGAAAGGTAATTTTTTTGTCTGCCACCTGTGTTTTTCCTGCAGCACGGTATTCTAATAGGGTTCTTTTTGGTACTGGGCCAGCTCTGAAAGAGCTGTCCGCGACAAATGAAATTGTAAAAAAGACTTATTGCTTAGAGTCTTTTGCTATGCTGAAGATACTTTTTGCCGATGTGGGCAAGTTTTTTGTGTCTGAAAAAGACCAAATTCAGTCGACTATAAACGCCTATCCCAAAGCCCTGCAAGAGTTTTTATCCAATGATAGCTTTTTAGTAAATCTTTGGGAGATACGCTCTAATACTTCGGATTTGGCATCTTTCACAAAGCGTTTTTTCAGGTATTTTAATGCCCTTAAAATCATCCAATTTCTCAATTTTTCACATTCTCCATCTCCTTCACAATACTTTCAATTGTCAGCTGTTTGTCAGGAGTGCCATAAATTATTGAATCTGCATCGTGAAGAAGATAAGCTGTTTTTGTCGGATTATGATTTGTATGAGTTTTTGTATGATAACATTACTATTTAAAGGATACCATGTTTGATATTGCACTTTCTGTATTGTCCCTATTTAGAGTAGTGACGAAATAGTCGCCTTTTTCTTTCAACAAGAGGCTTTTTTCGGAAGTAATGGCCACCACCCTAATCTGTGTCTTGTCTATGCGATATACCACGCTACGCAAATCGGCTGCTGCCGTCCAGTTCAATGTTGCACCATTGATATTTACCGCAACTGCAGCACTAGGGTCTGCCACTGTTTTGCGTCCAATGAAGGGTATAACTGCGGGATCCCTATACATTTCTTTTAAGGTTTGAAACAATCCTTGATATGCAGGATCGCTATCTTTCTTAAAACTTTGGGCCGAAAACATAACACTCCCCTTTATTTTGGGCTCCAGATTGGCACGCTGAAACTGCAATTTCAGCTCGTCCTTGTTCCTAAATAAGAGGTCACTTTGCGCAGGGTCTACAAATTTGTATAGAGCGTAGCCCACCATTGGAACAGCTTTGTAGCTAAATTTGGGCCACCAATTGACTCGTTCTTTAAAACTTCCGCCAGTGCTCATATATAATTGAGGTATAATGATGTCGACCCATTCATTTTGACACCAGAGGGTAATGTCGGCATATAGATTGTTGTAATTGGAGGTTTGGTCGGGAGCGGGGCTAATGCTAAACAATACACCAGGCTTGGTTTCTTTTATCAGCTTACTCACATCTTGGACAACGCTATTGACATTGTATCGACGAAAATCAGCAACATTTCCAAAAGCTTGCCCATATTTTTCAAACTCTTTAGCATCCTTAAAATCTATATTGTCAACTTTGGCGGGATAAAAATAGTCGTCAAATTGAATACCGTCCACATCGTATTTTGTAATCACCTCTTTCACAATATCTACAATACGCTGCCTAACTTCGGGCAATGCTGGATTATACATGCGAGTATTGGCGTAGTCTGTGGTGAGCGAACTATCGATTTTGGGATGTAGGGGAGGGAAGTTTTTATCGGTAGAAGCCTTTGTTGAAATGCGGTATGGATTCATCCAGGCATGAAATTCCAAGCCTCTAGCCTGTGTTTCTTCAATCATAAATTGCAGTACGTCGTAGGCTGGGTCTTTGCCCAAGGTGCCGCTTATTTCTTTGCTCCAGGGTTCGTATTGCGATTCGTAAAACGCATCGCCCATTGGGCGTATTTGTACCAATACAGCATTTATGTTGTAGCTTACAAATTTGTCGAGATAGTCGGTATACATTTTTTTTTGCTTGGCGGCATCATATTCTTTTTGCGGCCAGTCTATACCATAAGCTGTAGCCATCCATACAGCCCTCATTTCTTTGTCTGCCAATATTTCGTTCGCTACTGGGGGGGCATAGTCCCCCTCAGTTTTGTCGTCGTGGCAAGATGCTGCCAGTATGAGTGTCAGCGAGAGTAAAAGATATTTTATTTTATTCATAATAAAAAAATTATATTATCCTTAGTCAGCATTTTCAGGAAATTCAAAGACGGCAAATCCCGCATTTGCACTTGAGCCAAATACATATAGCTTACTATCGACAATGGCCCATCCTGTGTTTGTGCCTGGAGCTCCATTGTTTAGGCCATTGAGGCTAAAAGAGAATACAGGCTCTATGGTCTCTCTATTGTCGAGATTTTCTAGAGCGTCTTGTATTGTTTCACCATTGCTTATATTATAAATATAGACAGTAGGAAAGGGATTGGGCTCGGCACGTCTGGCAGTAGTTGCCAGCAGATAGCGTTCGTTGTTGAACTCTAAGATGCGAGCATCTACACATTGCAGGGGAATCCCTGCAGTAGCCTTCATTGTATAAATTACATTTTTATCGGCATCGACAAGCATAATTGGAGAGGCATAACTGGTGTTGAGATAGTTGGAAGTTCCTGGCACCTGATTGTATGTCATCCATGCACCCAGGTCTTTTTCGGGCGCACTGGCTTGCAGGCTTATGATTTTAGGAGTTGCCGATACCTCAGTAAAATTTGCAACTTCAAATCTAAGCATTCTGGTAGAAGCGAGATCTCCAAAAAAGATATATCCATTTCCCTTTTCATCAATATTGACAGACATATTGTCGCCATATCTAGCACCAGCACCTTCTAGCGCTTTTACTTCCAATATAAGCTGAGGAGTGGCCGAGGGGCTTTCCCAATGATACAGCTTCAGAGGGGAGGTAGCAAATGCGGTAGTGAGGTTACATACATAGATGTGCTTGTGTGCCAATGCTCCAGAGCTGATGGTATAAGTGCCACCGGCAATGCCCGTACGATCGAGATTTATCTTGTTTGGGGCAGCCTTATTGGCTATAATATCTTCCAATTTCAGCAAGTGAAGAGAAGATTCAGCGAGCCTCGACACTATCAGCGCATGCTCTCCATCGAAAGCCGCACTTCGGGTGCTCATGGCTCCAAAATCAGGATACATATCTTGTCCCAGAGGGTTGGAAGAATAATCGAATATCCTGGAGTTTTGGGGCGAAAAATCGGCACCAAACTGCGGATATGAAATCGTTGCCATATATTCGCGATAGCGCTTGCCATTAGAGACGGTGAGTATTCGCGATTTTTTTCTATCGCCTTCATTCATAGTAAAATCGTAGGTTTCGGCATCCATTTGGGCCCCCTGCGACAATTTTACTTCAAACCTCATTTTGTCCAAAACAGTTCCCTCTTTAAGGCTGGGAAACGAGACTTTTTTGGCAATCTCATCTACCTTGCCCATCACGGTAGAGTCGCCATTGAGACCTGCATTTACGATGCTTATACTTTCCAATATTGTAAAATCATTAGATTCCACATTTTTTGGCAGGTCTTCGTCGCATGCTGTGATCATCAAACACAAGGGAGTGACGATCAGAGCTATATATTTATATATTTTTTTCATATTGCAAATATTTTTTTGTTATTTTATTTACCCCATCCCTGGGTTTGCGACAAGTTATACCCCTTTGATTTATAATCAACCTGCTGGTTGACACCTATAGGGGCAAGATATGGGTTTATGCCCGCCAATCCCAAGAAAGGCATGCGTTTTTTGTTGGCTTCGGGACTATAAAATCCCACCATTTGTGCGGCATTACTTCCATTATATACTATTTTAGTTCCGTTTAAGGTCGTAACCGCTAATCCTGCTTTTAATTCGGCGGGCAATTCTTTTTGAAAATTCACCCAGGCCCCTTTTAGTATATCAGGATTTTGATCAGTATCCATATACTCTAGTTTTTTCCATCTTCTAAGATCCGCTAATCTGGAGTGTTCGAAAGCCATTTCCATGCGCCTTTCGCGTCTAATTTCCCATAGTAGGGGAGCGACGGAATTGTCGCGGCTAGGGTCGTTTGGCATATCGTTGAGCATCATAGGTTTAGTTTTAAGCACGCCTTTTTTTATTGCATATTCGTCCAAGGGTCTGTTGCGTATTCTGTTGACCGATGCGTCGAGGTCTCCCTGCAATATAGGGTCCCCTCCAATGCTAGCTATCTCCGCCTTTGCCTCAATCCAGTTGAGCAATACTTCGGCCAGGCGCATTACAGGGTAGTCGTTATCGCTGTTGGGTGATATATACTGCGTGGGTACAGGTTTTCCTTCGGCATTGTATGTTGGCCCCTCTCTGTCTATAAACTTACAGGCATACAATAATGAGCCCTTGGCTTGCTCTGTAGGTTTTTCCCACAAGCTAGCTTCCAGTCGCGAGTCGCGTGTGAGAGCCAGGCTTGCCAAGTCAAATTGGTCGGCATCGTTTAGCGACGAATTTTGCCATACCATACCGTCATTGCATATAAAAGCTTTGAGGAATGCTGCATTAGGATTTTGAGAGCGTGATGCTAGATTGCAGTTTGAAGCTACACTGTGTGTGATACTCATTGCAGCATCGTAGTGGCGGTATAGTATGCATTCCTTGCTAGAGCTCAAATTTTTTGAGCCAAATAGCGTACGAAAAGGAGTATCTATATCATATCTATTATTGAGGCGCACCATGTCGCCACCTTTGAGCGCGAGTTCAAAGAATTTTTTGGCCCTCTCATTTTTATTGTAATGATATTTTAGCCAGCTACCCTCCACCATTGCTAGTCGAGAGGTATATGCTGCCACCACGTATTTGTTTACTGTTTGGTCTCCATCATTGGTGCGCACATTTTCCATGGCATACAGCAAGTCCTCGTATACCGCATCCATTACCTCATCGCGGTTGGTTCTATCCTTATATAGCTCGTCTATATCGGAGGTTCCAACTTCCTTGTTGTAATATGGCACATCGCCAAATACGGTAACGAGATTAGCATATTCCATGGCCCTAAAAAAGCGTGCAATACCCAGCCAATGATTCTTAGCCTCAGCAGATAATATCCCATCCATTCTTGTTTCTATGCGGTTTATCATTATATTAGATTTTCGCAGCCAGCTAAAAGTCCAATCGGTACCAGTATATTGGTTAAGCCAGGGGATGTTGGTCACGCCAGTAGCGCTAGAGGTGGGGGCGTTGTTGCCTCTGGAAGTTGGTATTTGCAGTTCTAAATTCGATTGGCTACCATTGCTTACGATGTCGTCATTCAACAAATATCCTACGAGGGCAGCTCCGGTAGTATTTCCACCCTTGCCATAGCCCAAGAAATATCGCTCATAATATTCGTTGGCATATAGTCTGAGCTTGAGTTCGCTAGTCCAGTACACATCATCACTTTCTCTATCCAATGGCGGTCGATCTAATACATCTTCGCATGAGGACAGGGTCAGGAAGAGAAAGGAGGCAAAAAGAAATATTTTATTTTTCATATTTTTCATCATTATTTTATACATTAAAAACTAAGTTGCACACCTAAGGATGCCGATTTGAATATTGGTGCACCATTGCCCGTTCTGTTCAAGTTGTATCCCGATCCAGAATATCCCGATCCTGTTATAGCCTCAGGATCTATTGGCAATCCATTGAGATTGTCGAAGGTCAGAAAATTTTCTAAGGAAACATAAAAACGCGCCTTTGAGAGCTGTACTTTTTTCAGTACATTGGGCTGAACAGAATATCCTAGGGTAATGTTTTTCATTCTAAGATATGCCATATTTAGCAAATATCGGCTTTGTATTTGCATGCTGTAGCCTGTGTTTCCATTGTTTAGGTCGAATGCACGAGGATAAAAAGCGTCGGTGCGATCTTCTCTCCAGTAGTTTGAGGCAATAGCCTGAGGCATAGCACCCTCCTTGGCATTGTATCCAGCTATTGCCAATTGACCAGCTCCCCATATATCTCTTTTCCCTATTCCTGTAAATAGCACAGAGGCATCAAATCCCTTGTAGTCGGCACCTAGACGAAAACTATATTCGTAGCGGGGTTCAGAATTTCCAATAACTTTCAAGTCGCCAGGATTGCCCACCGTTCTATCGCCATCGGTTATGTATCCATCTCCATTGGCATCCACATATTTCATATCTCCAGGATTAAATAATATGATGCCACCACCGTCTTCTAATCGGGTTTGATAAACGGGATTGTTGGCAGCAAGCATATTTGTTTCTTTGGCTACACCATTTATTATGATGGTAGTTTTTCTGATATTGCCCTTGTCGTCATATAGAAAATCTTCTGTTTGATATAGGCGGTCACTGACATATCCATAGATATCGCCATATCGTTTTCCTGTGCGGTATGTGTCATTTAGCAATCTGTCGGATTCAGCAATATTGCTGTCGGGACCCTTCGTTATTTTTGTTGTCCAATCGGCCAATGATGCAGAGGCATTTACTGACAATCCATTTCTGAATCGGTGATTAAAATCTAGGGCAACTTCCCATCCATTGGTTCTGATATTTCCATAATTTCCTTTGGGCGAGGCAACACCTAGAGTGTGTGGTAGTTGCGATGCATCAACAATCATGTTTTTGGTATCTCTTTGAAACAGTTCGGCAGTTAGCCCTAGTTTATCCTTCAAGAATCGCATATCTACGGCAATGTTTTTGTGTTCAATATCTTGCCACGATATGTTTCTATCCACTATTGATGGAGTTCCAAAGGCATATGGCTGTTTGCCGTCACTGGTGAGCCATCCTGTTTTGTATCCATTCAGAGAGGGGATGTACAGTCCATTGCTCACCGATTGATCGCCAATAGTTCCCCAGGAAGCTCTAAATTTGGCAAAGCTAAGTACGGGGTCTAGGGCTTTCATAAATTTTTCGTTTGTAGCAATCCATCCTGCCGAAAAAGAGGGGTAGTATTTCCACTGCAGGTGCGATGGGAATTTTGAAGATCCATCGTAACGCAAGTTAGCCTCAAGCATGTATTTACTATCAAGGGTATAATTTGCACGTCCAAAAACGCCCCACACAGCATCCCATCCGGGGCTAAAATTAGAGAGCCTATCTTCGCCTATGGCAAATGCAAATTGCGGATTTTCATTGTTAATTAATTCGCCTCTACGCGCCATTATTCCCCTAGAGTCGCCCGTTACGCGATTCATACCTGCCATAAACTTGAAAACATGTTGTTCGCTGTTATTTAATTTCAAATTGTAGGTTGTGTAGATATTGAATGTCCCCTTGTTGGATAGTGTAGTTCTATTGCTTATATGACTGTTATTGACCGCTGGATTTTGTATCACAGGAAAGGTATATGCAGGCATTCCGCCATCGCTTGTAACATTTCCCATATCGTCTACATATACCTGATTGCCATTTGCATCTCTCCATGCAATGGGGTTGTATCTCATATCGCCTACAGAGACTTGCCCTACAGCTTGGTTGCTTATGTTTTGTGCATTGGCATAAGTATAATCGAACATGAGATCCCAGTTTTTGGTAAAATTTATTGTAGCCCCTAGGTTGATACTCATATATTTGTTTTGGAAGTTGTCGGTTGTTGCATTTCTCGCTTCAAAAACAGGCTCCATCAAATCTTTGTCACGCTCAGACACTCCCATTGGAAACAGTCGGCTATATCTATAGAGGTATAGCCAGGGATCGGCTCCTTGGTGGGCATTGTATGATGATGGCGATCGTTTGTTTCTATCCGAATAGATGAATCCCGAGCGAACGGTGAGCACCTTAGAAATTTCGGAGGAGATACTCATATTTGTATTGTATCTTGTAAAATCGTCGTGTTTGGCAGGTTTCATCATTCCATTTTGGTGCATATATCCTAGGCTGATGTTGTAGACTGTTTTTCCACTGCGTCCGCTGGCCGTAAGGTTATGGCTTTCAGTGGGTGTCCATTCTTTTACCATCTCTTCGACGGGATCATATATTCTATATCCAAATTTTCCTCCACGCGAGGCATCGAATACCCAATCGCGCCCATACAATACAGGATCGGAGGAGCTTACGGAGCTTCCGTGTTGGGCTTGCCATTCTCTTATTTTAGCTATGCTGCTCTCGTCTACCCTCCAAAATCCACCTGCCGCATCAGTAGCCAAGCGGTTGCGGTGAGCGTCTAGGGTGTATTGAAGACCATCAATTCCCGCCAAATCTATTTTGCGAGCAGAGGTTTGCCAGGAAACATTAGAGTTGTAGGAAACGGTAAAGCCCTCGGTCTTAGATCCCTTTTTTGTGGTGATCAATATTACCCCAAAAGCTCCTTTTGCCCCATAAATAGAGGTTGATGCAGCATCTTTCAAAATAGAAATGTCTTGCACATCGTTGGGGTTTATCATTTGGATACTTGCTACTTCCACGTTGTCGACTAAAATTAGCGGATTGCTAGTCCCCTCAATTGAGGCTATACTTCCCCTGATTCTCATCTTAGCCTCGGCTCCCACCTCTCCGTTTGGAATCACCACCGATAGTCCAGGCACAGCTCCTTGTAGTCCGCGTCCAATGTCGGCAATGGGTCTACTACCCAATGTTTTCTCCACATCAACACTCGCTACAGCACCTGTAAGGTTCACTTTTTTCTGTACACCATAACCTACCACAACAACCTCATCCATCATGGTTAAGTCGTCTTGCATTACAACATCCAACTTAGATTTGTTGGCTACAATTTCTTGCGATTTCATTCCAATATAGGAAAATATAAGTCTAGGGTTTTCATTTCCACCAACATTTAGGCTATACCTACCATCCATATCAGTAACCGTTCCTATGCTTGTGCCTTTGAGCACTACGGTAAGGCCCAGCAAGGGTTCACCATTGGCATCTACCACCCGGCCTTCTATTTTCCCTACAGACTGCTGGGCGCTTGCAAATACCCCACTCTCAGCACCTAGACCAGGCAAGGCGTAGGTTTTACCACTTGTTAAGCCAACAAGCAATAACAAAAACATTCGTAAGGTTTTCATAGACAAATTTTAAATTTTTCATTTAATGTATTCATACCGATTTTTTTTAAAGTTAGATGTTTATGTTTTTTTTCTTATTCTGCCTGCAAATATACGCTATCCAACAATAAACTTAAGGCTTATTTAGGT